>JAOPYO010000487.1 GCA_025964575.1 Actinomycetes bacterium | reverse complement strand
GCCTCGCTTCGTCGTCGTCTCGGCCGCTCCGACGGGCTCGACCACACATCCCCTCTCAGACCTGAAGCCGGCGACCTTCGAGGCGGCCGCGCGACCCGTGGTGCTCGACGCGACCACCGGCAAGGTGCTGTACACGATCCCCTTGCCGAAGGGCTACTGGTCGTCCTTCTCCCTGGTCGCCGGAGCACCGGACAACCGCACGTTCGTGCTGGCGGGCCAGATCGCCAAACCCCGTCAGTTGGGTCCGCCGCCCGCCATGGTCACGGATCCGCCGATCCGTTATTTCCGGGTGCATCTCGATGAGCAGGGTCGCCCTGGCGACCCGGTAGTCCTACCCGGCAAGGCCAACGATCAATTCGGGACCGCCAACGCGATCGCACTGAGCCCCGACGGCACCCGGCTCGCATCCGTCTCGGACATCGCCGAAGGCAGGCGGGTCACCGTGGTCGATCTGGCCACCGGTCGGCAGCGCGTCTGGACAGAGCACATCACCACAGGCCTGGCGACGGACGTCTCATGGGCACCCGACGGCCGGCATCTGGCGGTCGTCTTGTGGGAGCCCGGGGGGCACACGGGTGTCCGGATCCTCGACCTCACCGGCCCCGGGACCGATCTCGGGGCGGCGAGCCTCGTTCCCGGTATGGACGAGCGGACCAAAGTCGTCTCAGCGGCGTACAGCCCGGACGGGGCCTCTCTGATCGCCATCGGGACGCGCGCCAACGGCCCCGGCCAACCGGTCGAGCCTGTTCAGCTACAGGTTCTGCAGATCCCTCTTGCCGGAGGTACGCCTCGTACGCTCGCTAAGCTCCCGGTGAGCGACCTGGGCCGCAGCAACCTCAGCCTCGACGGCACCGGCCACTACGTCCTGTACTCCCATGGACGGAACATCAACAGGGTCGACCTGACCACGGGCCGTGCTCAGTCGTTCGTCATCCCGATGCGGCAAGGCAAGGCGGGCGACGAGCCCGGCGTGGCTTGGTGACCGAGCCCGCTTCACCGGCTACCCCGGCCGCTTCGTCTGGCGGCCGTGGCCAGGTGTGGCTTCCGAGGCCGTGTTTCAGAAGCCCGGTGCCTGATGGCGCATGTGGGCGTGTCGTTGATCGATGAACAGCGAGGTCTCCGGTAGATGGTTCTTCGACCAAGAAGACCAGCTTTCCGGAGACCTCGTGGCCACACCAGCGGTGATGGGGCGTTCGATCAGAGTGACGCGCAGTGGGCAGTGCTGGAGCCGGATCCACGGTCTCAGCTACCCGACCCGGCCAGTGCCGGGGCTTACCCGTCAGATCTTCCTGTTGCCGCCTCCGTCTTTGATGCTCGCCTTAGAGCAGTTATTCCAGTTGAGCGGGCCGGCCTTGCCGCCACCCTTCCCACCCCACATGATCTTCGCAATGCTCTTGTTGTTGTAACTGGTGCCGTACTTGTTTTTCTTGAAGACGTTGCCGCTGCCGCACTTCTCCGACCCGTACGGGGGCAATTGCGCCCATTCGCTAAACATCGCCTTATGTCCCGAGCGGACGAACTTGTTTCCACTGACGGTGTTATTTTTGCTGGCGTCGCGAATCCGCACCGGGTCGCCATATATGTAGGAGAAGTTGTTGCCGGTGACGTAGCTGTGCGAGGTCTGGACCATGTAGACCCCGTGCATGTTGCCGTTGTTGCCGAGTCTGCTGAACGTGTTTCCCTCGATTTTGATGCCACTGGAACCCTTCACGTGGATCCCACCGTAGCCCTTGGGGCCGCGGAGGTTCTTGAAGGTGTTGCCCGAGATCGTGATGTTCGAGGAGTTCTTGACATAAATGCCGTTCTGGGCATTGGAGAAGATCTTGCCGCTGATCTTTACACCGGTCTTGTTGTAGATGCAGAGCTTGTAGACGCCCTTTTCTGCACCCTTGCAGTTGTAAGCGGCCGCATCGGCGACGACCGGGACGCCCAGTAGTACACCGCCGGCCATAGCGGCCACCGTCACGGGCGCGAGAATCTTGCGTTTCATGGTTCTTGCCTTTCGCGAACGCCTTTGGTCTGTGTCGGGCGATCCATGAGGAGGGCGGGGAACTCCCTTGGGTTCAAGATCACTCAGAAGGAACGAAACCTTACTCGAAGCATGCAAGTCGGTCAAAACTTTAGAGCGAGACCGAAATCCCCTGCTCTCGTAGCCCGCCAAAGGTGATCAAACCTATGTTGTGGCGGTGCCGTAATTGGCGTATCGGGATGGCCTCATCAGGCGCCTACTCGGCATGAGCATTCAGGCCGCCACCAACTGGAGCGACTACGTCGCCATGAGCAGGGCCGACTACGCTGCCCAACGCGTCCGTCCCAGCTAAGGACCGGTTGATGGCGTCGACGACCGGACCTGTCTCCCGCGCGGGCCGGCCCACGGTCGGCGGCATACGGACCGCCGGCTCGGCGCGCAGTGAGCTCCCCGGCACGACTGGCCGCGCGTCTGACCGCCTTCGACGATCAGCTAGGCGTTTCAGAAGCCTCGTAGCCTTATGTTGATCGGCGAGTTGCGCGATTTATCCCTGAGATGGCCAAGACAGGCCGATCCCACGTGAACACGCACCGTTGACGCTGTGTCCCGCGATGGGCTATCTCTGGCGCGACGGCGGATGTAGGGACACGGGGGTTTCATGGCTGGGCCGAAAGTGGACGAGCACGCGGTGCTGGCCGAGTTCGACGCTGTCCGCTCATCGATGGCCGCTGTCACGGGTGCGATGGGCCCGCAGACGTGGCAGGGTGGCGCGGCGGGCCGCTTCACCGCCGACCTGCAGGCCAACAACAACGCGCTGGCCGTGATGATGGCCGAGGTGTGCCAGGACGTGGCGGCGGTGAACAAGAAGCCGTTCGGCCCGCCGCCTGCGATGCCCCGTCCACAGGCGCAGCCGGCGGCCTCGGCGGCGGCGTCGGTGTCCCCGAACGGGTTGAAGCAACTGGAGTACGCGCTGCGCTCGGCGGCCGGCCAGCTCCCCGCACTCGGGAGACGGATCGGTGGTCTCCTGGCGGCCGGAGGTGGCCACGCGAACACCAGGGCCTGTGATCGGGCGGCGGAATGGTGTGGCCTGCAGGCCGGGACGATGCGGCAGCGAATCGAGTACGCGCTGGCGTCCGACAAGGTGACCCCGATGCTCATCGGGATCGGTCCGCCGGGCATGGTGGGCGTGCCGGACGTCGACCGGTTTGGCGCGGCTGAGATGCGGCAGCTCGGCCAGTTCGAGGCCAAGCTGTTCACCAGCGCCTACGACCATCCCGGCAGCGGTCTCCAGCAGACGCTCGCCGGGCTGACCTCCCAGCTCCGCGAGCATCTGAACGACCCGGACTATTTGAAGGCGTTCTTCGGCGGCATCCCGCCTGGCAGCGCCGGGAAGCTCGCCTTCCAGCTGCACCGCCGGCACTCGGACGGCACGATGCTGGACGGCACCGACAAGCGGATCCTCGGCGATGTCGGTACGGCGATCGCGGCGCTGTCACGGATAGAGGCCGCGGAACG
>JAOPYO010000413.1 GCA_025964575.1 Actinomycetes bacterium | reverse complement strand
CCTCCATCCGGGAGTGCAGTTGCAGCTTCTCCAGGATGTTGCGGACGTGGTTCTTCACCGTGTTCTCGGAGATGAACAGTTCCTTGGCGATCTCGCGGTTGCCCAGCCCCCTGGCGACGAGGCGGAGAACCTCCATCTCCCGGTCGGTCAGCTTGGGAGCCGGGACCTGTTGCCGGCGCTCCTCGCTCCGCTTGGCCAGCGAGGCGAACTCGGTGATGAGCTTGGACGCCATGGAAGGACTGATCAGGGACTGCCCGCCATGCACGGCGTAGACCGCCTGCGGGACCTCGTCGATGGCGATCTCCTTGAGGAGATAGCCGGTGGCACCCGCCTTGATCGCCTCGAAGAGATCTTCTTCCTCGTCGCTGATGGTCAGCATGACGATCTTGGCGCTGGGCACGGCCTCCTTGATCGCCGCACATGCCTCGATGCCGCTGCGCCGCGGCATCCGGATGTCCATGAGGACGATGTCGGGCAGCAGATCGCCGGCCTTCTCGACCGCCTCGTGACCGTCGCTGCCCTCGCCGACCACTTCGATGCCGTCTTCTCCGTCGAGCACCATCTCCAGCCCGCGGCGGAAGAGCGCGTGATCATCGACGATCAGCACGCGGATGGGTTCGGAGGATGCGCCCCCGGTGCCGTCGGGGGAAGCCGCGGTGTCATTGCCGGCTCCCTGACGGGGGACCGCCGGTGGACGGGGTGCACTCCCTGACGTCGCGCCGCGAGACTCGGGGTTCACGCTCACCTGCTCCTCCTCACCGAGGCGCCCATGCGGGTTGCCTGATGGCTTCGGTCCGTGGGCCGGCCGCGGCCCGCAGGCCGACCTCGGCGTCGCGTGTCCGCGTCCGCACGTGGTCGACGCTGAGATCGCCCGCGGCCGCACACCCGGATTTCCGCTCACGGCTTTCTAGATCATGGCACGGTCGGCGCAGTGACGTGACGCAAGCGGCACATCACTCTTCGACGAGGCGGATGACTCCGTAGTCCCATCCCACTCGGCGATAGACCACGCTCGGCTGGCCGCACCCAGTATCACGGAACAGGAAGAAATCGTGGCCGACAAGCTCCATCTCGAAGAGGGCCTGCTCGATGTTCATCGGTTCGGCCTTGTGGAACTTCTCCCGGAGAACGACAGGGCCGTCGCCCTCCATCGCGATCGGGAGGATGTGGTCGTCGATGTCGGGCGCCGGCGCATAGACGTCCTCGTTGAAGTCCGCCACGGCGACCTGGGCGGGGGCAGCGGCTCTGGCCGCCATACCTTCGTTGATGTCGGGCACCGCCTCCATCGTGGCCAGCTTGGCCGGGGAGTGGTTCCCGTGGTGCACCTTGCGCCGATCCGACATCCGCCGGAGGCGTGAATCGAGCTTGTCAAGCGCCAGATCCAGCGCGGCGTAACGATCGTCAGCGGCGGCCTCTGCCCGGATCACCGGGCCGCGCGAGAGGATGGTCAGTTCGACCCGCTCTCGCCGATCGGCCTGTCGGGGATTGCGCTCCTGGGACACCTCCACATCCACCCGGATGACCTTCTGGTCCAGTTTTTCGATCTTGGCCAGTTTGGTGTCGACGTGCCGACGGAACCTGTCGTTCACATCCGTGCGACGGCCCTTAACGATGATGTCCACCCTGGGACCCCCCCTTCTCTCGGGAACTGATGTCCACCTGGAAGCCCCTCAAAACCGGGCTCCCGATCTACGGGGAGGCACCCGCCCGGCCGACCTGGTCTTCGTCCCCACATTCGCCTGCTGAGAGTCTCGCGGCGCTTTCGCCGCTACTGCTCTTCTCTCGGGACGGGGGATATCTGATCCTCCGGCGAGGCAGGGCTTACTTCTAAGCCACACCGTGATCGGTCGACGAGAAGTCGCCTTACGTGGACCGCTTCGCCTGCGGCTGGCATCGGCTTGCCGGACCAACAGTGCTCTTGACGAGCACCGTGGACCGACGCAACCACGGACCCGGGCGGGTGCCATGTCCAGAACGCTAACCCCTCCCGCCTCGAAAGTCAGGGGGGTGAACGACAGAAAAACTCACGGACGGTCATCACCCGAACCTCGCGACGCAAAAGATCATGCCTACGCGAACGTGATAGGCCCGGTCTCTTGGGGGTTCCAAGCCGGCGGGCCGACGCAGGTCACGATGATGTAGCCAGTAGGTGAGTTTCGAGAATCAATACGAACATTTTGACCGGTCGTAACCCTTTTGGCGTGTCTCGTCCTGATGTGCCATGACAAATTCTGTGCGGCTGATCCTCACTCAACGCAACCGAGCGCCGAGGGAACTCATCTCCATGGAGGAAGTCACCCGCCCGACCTCCGTGCTGTGGCCGCGACCACCGCGACCGCGAGCACCTCGGCCCCCGCTACCCGCAGTGCCCGGGCCGCCTCAACGAGCGTCGCACCGGTAGTGATCACATCGTCGACGATGACGACGCGGCGACCCCGGACGGCTGCCGGGCGTGGCACGGACAGCGCTCCGGCCAGATTGGCCAGCCGCCCCGCCGACGTCAGCCCCGCCTGGTCGGCCACCTCACGTGTCTGGGCCAACTCGTTGATGCAGCGGGCGCGCACGTGCCGAATGCGGAGTTCCCGAACCGCCGCGATGGTGATGCGCAGTGCCGGGTCGTGCCCGCGGGCCCGTACGGCGGCGCGAGCCGAGGGCACCGGGACCAGGAGCACCTCACGGACCGGCGTACGTCCGCGTGCGGCACCGGAACATCCCCCAACGGAGCGCCGTGGGCCATGGACGGGATCCTCCGCCGCGGCGAGGACGCTGAGGGCGAGTGCCGCCCCGAGAGGTCGGGCGAGGCCCATACGGCCCGACTCTTTGTGCGCCACGATCATGCTGCGCACCGCTCCGTCGTACGCAGCGGCCGCGTACGGCGTCGGCAGGCCTTGGGGGGCCGGTGAGGGCCATGCGGGCCACACAGGGCCTCTCAGCCGCTCCCGGCACCGTGCACAGAGCAGCCCGGGCACCGTTCCGCAGCCCGCGCACACCTGCGGCAGCACCAGGTCGAGCAACTCCTCCAGCAGACCCACAGCCCAGACCCTGCCAGCGCCGAGAGCACGGCGACAGACTTTCCACACCCTGTGGATAACTCGCTGGACAGTCGCTATCCGGGATAGGCCGGGTCGGTGCCGGCGACAGGGCATTCCCACTGGCTGAACAGCCGGTCCTCCGGGTCGTGCAGCCGGCACACCTGGTCGGCGGTGGAGTCCTTACCTGTGACCGAGCCGCTGACGAGCACCGGGGAGTTGGGCGCTGCCGTGATCGTGCGCATGTTTCCCTGGGTGCCGGTGCCGATCGGGCGGTTCGTTCCGCCGCTGACCGGCACGGTGTACGGCAGGGCCTGTCCGGCCTGATCGGTCCGGCCGAGGACGGCAAGTTCATCGGCGTTGGCCCAGGCGAGGTCGATCGCGTCCACGTCCGAACTGATGGGCAGGAAGTTGTCGGCGGTGAGCTTTCCGCTGCCATACCCCGCGATGCGCCCTAGATGAATCTGGGCGTGTTTTCCCGCCTGCACGATCGCCGCCACCCGTACACCGTCGCGGGCGATCCGCAGCGCCAGCACCTTGGAGCCGCTGAGGTCCCAGCGATCGACCCGTACCAGGGGCTTGCCCGGCTCCTTGATCCACAGCCAGGAGTGGTCATTGGTCGTCTCGACCATCCACAGATTGCCGACACGATCCCAGGACGGCTGGGTGAACTTGCCCCCGGCCTGGTCGGCGCTCAGAATCTTCTGCACCGACGCGCCGGTGGCCAGGTTTCCCATCAGGACCCCGTCCTGGTGTTCGGTCAGCCCGGCGACCTGACGAAGATCCAGTGAAATGGCCGGTTCGAACAGCCGGACATGAGCCAGCGAATCGACCTTGCTGGCCTTGCCGTAAACCAGTTCCTGCAAGTGTCCGCTGGGATCGCGCAGGTACACCGGCTGAGGGGCGTCTTCCGTGGTGGCGTCGGGATCGTTCTTCGCCCAGTCGCGGGGGGATTGGACCGGGTCCGGGAGGCCGGGGTTGACGGTCTTGCCGTCGATC
>JAOPYO010000470.1 GCA_025964575.1 Actinomycetes bacterium | reverse complement strand
CTCCCCCGCCCCTGGGCGGCGGGAGTCTCCATCTGCGGGCCGTCCAACCTGGTCACCCTGGCCCGCGAATGCCCGCCCACCTGGCGGCACTTCGTCAACACCACCCTCGGCAACCCCGACACCGACGCCGACCTGCTCAGCTCCCGATCGCCCGTCAACTACGTGCAGAACATCATCGCACCGCTCTTCGTCATCCAAGGCGCCCAGGACCCCCGCGTCCCCAAAGCCGAAGCCGACCAGATCGTGGAGCGGCTCCGCGCCCGCGGCATCGAAGTCCGCTACGACCTCTACGACGACGAAGGCCACGGCTTCACCAACCGCGACAACGAAATCCAGGCCTACACCGACATCGCCGCCTTCCTCACCCACCACCTCCAACGGACTGGTGGTCACTGGCACCATCACCCGTGGCCGAGCCGACTGGTGCCGTGTTGTCGAGAGTCTTACGGGCGTTCCCGCTCGGCATCGCGATCTTCGCTCCCAACGTGAGGTGAACGACGGGGTCAGATCTAACGGAAATTGCCGTGCCGATCGTCTACCGGACCCGGGATTGACGGCACGACCAGGGTGATGATCAGCACGATCGCCGCACGCGAGCACGGAACGAGCACTGCGCACCCGCAAAACACCCCAAAACGACGACTGGGCATTCATGATCATTCCATGAATGCTCAGGTCAGACGGGGTGCGCCGTCAGGGACTTGAACCCCGAACCCGCAGATTAAGAGTCTGCTGCTCTCGTGTCAGATCAGCGCTTTCGCTGCCAATCTATGTCGCTTTGTCCGCGATATCGCCGATTTCGATGTCGCATCCTGCCGGGGGCTGCTGGCCCATATCAGGGCTGCCGAGCAAACACCGAGCAAACGTGGTGATCGCTACGCGTCGCCACGGGCAGCATCACACCCAGCATGTTGGGTGTCGCCTGCACACCATCGACCACAGGCATGCCGCCTGAGCTGGGCGGATGAATTTTCGGCACCCGCAATGTCGTGAAGCGTCGGCGAAGGTTGATCAACCCCGACCGGCCCGTCTGCTGCTCGAACTTGGCGCGGCAAGGTGGCGGGTGATGGCCGCGGTCTCGCGGCGGGAGATCTCGTCCTCACACACCGCTATGGGAGACTGATGATCTCGTAGCATCAGTACCGTGCGTGTTGGCCCACAGAGGGTGGAGGACACCGGCGGATTCCGCGAGTGGGCCGACGGCGTCTCCAGCGTGGTCCTGCGCGGCCGGGTTCGGGCTTACACCGGCTACTGGGAGGAGACGCACACTCCGGTCCATCGGTGGGAGACCCCAGCGGGGGAGCTCATCTTGATCGTGAGCTTCGGGGACAGCTCTCGCGTGCAGCCCACACCTGGGGCCGGCGAGTTGAGGACGTACACGTCGTTCGTCGCGGGGATCCACGACCGGCCGACGAGGACAGCGCACAACGGCCGCCAGCTCGGGGTACAGGTCCGGCTCGATCCACTCGGTGCATTCTCGCTGTTCGGCGTGCCCATGCACGAGCTGGGCAACCGCATCGTGGAGCTGTCTGATCTGCTGGGCCCGGACGCCGAGCGCTGGGCGGAGGGCCTGTCAGAGACTCGCGCTTGGCAGGAGCGCTTCTCCCTGCTCGACCGCCTGCTCGCCGACAGGATGGCGGCCGGCCCGGTGCCGGCGCCGGAGGTCACTTGGGCGTGGCGGACAATGCGCCGGGCCGGCGGGGTGGTCCGAGTGGCCGACCTGGCTGCAGGCGCCGGATGCAGTCACCGGCACCTGGTGTCCCTGTTCCGCGAGCAGGTCGGGACAACGCCCAAGACCGCGGCGCGTGTACTGCGCTACGAGCGGGCGGCGTGGCTGCTGGCTCGCGGGGACATGGCGCTGGCGCAGGTGGCAGCGGTATGCGGTTACGCCGACCAGTCGCACCTGACCCGGGAGTTCACCCGGTTCGCGGGTATGACGCCGGCCGCTGCGTTGCGCTCGGCGCCCTGACCCGACAGATTACGGGCTCATTCTGGTTGCCGTGCGGGCTGGTCAACTTTCTTCAAGACCCCGCGCAGCACCCGGACTTACCGTTCCAGCATGACCACAACTGATGCAAGAGGAGCCTAGACATGTACGATCCCGAACGTGGTTATCCGGCCATCGTGCCGTGCGTGCTCTACAGCGACCCAGTGGCCGTCGTCGGCTGGCTGACCGATGTGCTCGGCGTTCGTGAAGTGGTTCGGGCAGCGCTGCCGGACGGCTGGGTAGGGCACATCGAGCTTGAGCGGGACGGTTTCATCATCGTGCTGGGCCGTCGCGGTGGTCAGTTCACTGACACTTCGAGCCTGACCCAGGTGTTCGTCGAGGACGTCGCCGCGGCGTGTGGCCGTGCGATCAGCGCCGGGGGTTCGATGCTCGACGAGCCGGGCGATCGGCCCTGGGGTGTCCGTCAGGCGGTCGTCGCTGATCCCGAGGGCCAGCGGTGGGCTCTCACCCAGCACGTGCGCGATACCGAACCGGCCGATTGGTACGGCCAAATTCTGGGGCCGGTGCCTGGCTGAGCCGGAGCTGTACTGGTGAGCGGTCACTTCGGAGCAGGGCTGTGTCCTCCCGTTGGCTCCTGAACGCGCCGACGGCGGCCAAACGCGGGGCCACCGTCACCATGAAAGGTCTCCGCCGGTGCCGTACAGACGTGACACCCGCAGCCTGATCACCACGCGCCGTTCCTTCACCGCCTGGGCGAGGAAGGCCGCCTCCTGTGCTGGGTGAGGCGTTGGGCAGCCCAGCGACCGAACCGCAACCCGAATTGCAACCGGAAAAGACCAGGGGGCGCCCAAGCTTGGTGCACAGGCTGGTCAACTGCCCGGCGCCCTGCCGTCCCCAGAGACTGCAACGCCGCCCCGCGAAGGCGTCAAGACGGCAGCGAACCAGCAGACCGAGAATCCGCTGGCCAGTTTTCGCAGGTCAGAGCCACCTCTCGGGGCGTGTCCAGGCGCGCCTGGCCGAATCGACCGGTTCCGGGTCGTTATGGGAGGCAGGACGAACAGGGAGCTATCCACACATGGCGGCCTGCCCGGGATGGCCGCCCGAGGCCGGTTCGGCCCGGTCTGGGTCCCGTGGTTGCTCGATGTTTGCTCGTCAGCCGGGGCCGGGAACCGCAACACACCACCACAAAAACACCACCGGACATCCGCGACAAAATCGCGAATGCCCAGGTCAAACGGGGTGCGCCGTCAGGGACTTGAACCCCGAACCCGCAGATTAAGAGTCTGCTGCTCTCGTATCAGACCAGTGCTTTTACTGTCATTCTATGTCGCTCTGTCCGCGGTATCACCGATTTTGATGCCGGATCCTGCCGGAGGCTACCGGCCCATGTCATGGCTGCCGAGCAAACACCGAGCAAACATCGTGATCGCTACGCGTCGCCACGGGAACCATCAAACCCAGCGTGTTGCGTGTCGGCTCCACAGCAGCAACCACAAGCATGCCGCCTGAGCTGGGCGGATGATTATTCGGCACCCGCACCGTCGATCAGCACGCATGGGTTACAGCAACTGACCTGACGCAGGGCACCCTTCTCCGCACACCCGACGGCCAGACGGTGACGGTCGAAACCGCCCTGAACTACAGCCAACTGCAGCAGCGTGCCAACAACCTCACCGTCAGCGAACTCCACACCTACTATGTAGAAGCAGGCAACACGCCCGTCCTCGTTCATAACAGTGGCGGATGCTTCGCAACACGCTACGAGAGGGCAGGCGATCTCCTCGATAAATACACTGAAGGACAGTCGACTAGGGATCCGTCGTCGCAGTGGTACCACGAGATGCTGGGCAAGGAAGAGCTTCTGAACTCGATTAACAAGGCCGAAGAGGGAGATGGAATTCTTGTCTCCCGTGGAGGGCAGATCCTTGGAGGTCATCACCGTTGGGATGAGCTTCTGAGTAGGATCAACAATGGGCGAATCGACCCAGACACCCGCATCCGTATCGATGTCTATGGTGGGGAATAGAGACGATGTCCATCGTACGCTCGACTGACCCTGACTTCCGGATTTGCCGGGTCAGCTTCGATGGCCTGCTCGAGATCCAGATCGAGGCAGAGGAGGGGGGCTGGGCTACTCGTTGGTCCTCTGAGCAGGCGCTGCGCGGACAGGTCAAGGAAGAATCTGCCATCCTTCAAACGCTGAAGCGTGAGGAAAGATCAGGGGTATTGCGCGCCTACCGATGCCTCCTGCTGTTCTCCGCGGTAGGGGAGGGGGGCGCTGGCGGAATTACCACAATCGATATCCGGCCTTCTAGGCTCGAATCGCTTGAGCGACTTGATCGAGATCCTGGGGTTAGGTCTGCGCTTGCCCGGATGTTCTCCCTCGCATTGGGAGGGATTACGACCGTTGCAAAGACGTAGAGGCGCCGATGTCGTGCGCCTACGCGGTGGTAATTCTCGACAACTGTTCTGTGACCGCCTTGGCGGCATCATTCACGAGTGCTCCCAGGACGCATGACACGGACGAGGTTTTCGGCACGCATAGGTGGTGCCGTCACCAAGTTGCCAGTGCAGGTTGTAGCCCCACGCCGCCAGGGTGCCGTTCGAGCGCACCGCGAGGCTGTGGTCGCCGGTGTCGGCGGCGATCTGGGTCACCCTGGTCATCTGAGTGTGCACGCAGATTTCTGTCGACATAGTGGGCGAAACCACTATCGTTGCGTCATGGCGGACGGCGCAGGTGATTTGATCAGTGGGCGCTATCGCCTGATTGAGCCCATCGGCAGAGGGGGCATGGGGACCGTCTGGCGCGGCCACGATGAGACGCTCGACCGAGAGGTAGCCGTCAAGGAAATCCTCCTACCTCGTGAGCTCAGCGACGATGAACGGGATTCACTCAACAAGCGTGCCATGCGGGAGGCTCGCTCGGCGGCTCGTCTCAACCATCGGGGTATCATCACCGTCCATGATGTCGCCCTGCACCACGATTGCCCGGTCATTCTCAAGCTCGAGCTGGCGGGCCCGCCGCCGAAGGTCGGTGAGCTCCTTCTTCTCCGCACTGGTCAGCTTCGCTCCACCGTTGTCATCGGTGTCGGCCTGGTGCATCCAATTCCGCAGGCAGG
>JAOPYO010000456.1 GCA_025964575.1 Actinomycetes bacterium | reverse complement strand
GGCGCGAAGCGCCGCCGCCCTTGATCTACAACGGCTCAATTCGGCAGAGATCGAGCAAGAGCCGTGTTCACCTGGTGCTTCGACTGCGGACGGCTCCATAGGGCTTGAGCCAAATGCCAAATATCGGGATTCTTGCAACGTTGGAAAATTTGTGTGCTACACATGGATCATGGTCGATTATACGCTCGTGCATCCGCTATACCTCGACGAATCCATGATGATCAGTTTCTTGGCCTACTTGGAAGGTGGTGTGGCATTTGAGGGTGAAGAGACGGTGCGTTCAGGTAAGACGGGTGATCGTAAAGTTGATGGTTCAGGAAAATTCAAATTTCCTCTTATCGGTGCTCTAATCGGAGCGGAATTTGGTGCTTCCGGTTCAACTTCTCGGAAATCAGAAGAATCTGCAGAATATAAAGCGGCCAGGCATCACACGACAGCCAGTCTTTTTAATGCTCTCAATGCCTACCTCCATGAAGATGGCCTGGTGATAAAACTGGACGATCCGAATCAGCTCCCTGCACTGAAAACTGGGCAACTGGTAGAGGTGGCTGGCAAATACAGGGGGAACCCTCTTGAAGAGGTTCTAGCTCTCATGGGACAGCTTCTTTCCTATATGAATCTTGAAGAAGATGCTTCGCCGAACCAAGAGGAAGAGCTCACTGCAGCTAAAGCTAAGAGATCCAAGAATCCGGCGATCCGCAGCAAGGCCGCTGAACTGGCGGCAGCCGAAGCAAGTCCAAAGCTGGTAGACGAAGAAGAGGAAAATTCGAAGGCAGGGCTACGAATACTGCTAAAGATGCGTGAGGATATCGAGAAGGCGCCCGTACATGACCTTCTTGTTAGGACCCTAACGGGTCTGCAAGCGGTGCTTACGGTATCTTCGGAGTACTTCACCTCGGCTACCAATGAGTACTTGCGTGCGGGTGAGTTTGTTGTGCTTGGGAAAGTAACAAGAATACTTAACGGTGATGACAATATCAATCTCACGCGGCGTACTGTCATGGGAGTTGCGGGTCCCGACGTGTCGCGTCAACTAATTAAAGATGTAACAGATAACCCTGCTTTTTATTTGGAGAGTACGGATCCGATAATTTCTGCACCAGCCGTACAGATCTTGCCGATGGCAATCTTCATCTAGAAGTCAGTGCTGTCCATTAGGTCTGCCGTCGACACACCCCTCTGGGTGAGTGGTTCGTCAACGGGCGGTCTTGAAGACGCACAGAAGGCCACGCTGATTCGGGTCAAACAACACGCCTGTGCCTGGGCAAACACCCTCATGTAAGCAGTTCGGGCCGCTGTTGAGTGAGGGCTTGTTTGGCGACGAGTAGGCGTTCGTGGAACTGGTCGGCCAAGGGTTCGTTTGGGTAGCGCTGGGCGAGGTATTCGGAGAGTTCGTCGCCTCGGGCTACGAGGTCGCTGAGGCTGCGGCGGTCGTAGTCGAAGGCCATAAGGCCTTGTTGTACGGCGGCGTCGAGGTCGCCTTTGCGGGCGTGGAGTAGGCCGAGGTCGATGCGGGCGTCTGCGACGCGCATGGGTGAGGTGGTGGTGCCGTCGTGGCGGGTGTGGAGTTGGATGATTTCGTTGGCGTGTTCTTCGGCGCGGTCGTTGTCGCCTTGCCAGGTGTAGACGGTGGCGGCGTAGTAGATCCATTTGGTGTGGTCGAACACGAAGTGATGTTCCGGGCGCGCGGGGGTGGGGAGCTGGCCGAGGATGTGGGCGCCTCGCTCTAGGGCGTCGCGGGCCTCCTGGGCGTAGCTGGGTCCCATCCGGGCGTATGCCTTGGCTTCCTGCAGGGTGAGTTGAACCATGGCGCTGCTGGTTCCGGCTATGGCTTGGCCTCGTTGAGCGGCGTCGATGACGTCTTCGAGGCGGCCTTCGGTGATAGCGAACCAGGTGGACATCTCGAAGGCCCAGCCCATGAGTTCGGCGTGACCGGTGTGGCGGCCCATCTGGTAGGCGGCCTGGCGGGCGGCTTCGGCTTCTTCGCGTTCGCCTAGGTCGTAGTGCAGGCATCCGAGTAGGGCCGCGAGCCATCCGGCTTGGACGAGTAGGTCACGGTGCTGGGCGAGCGTCACGTGTCCTCTGATCAGGTCCATGACGTATTTGAGACGCTGTTTGGTCCGTCCGCGCAGGATGGGGGCGGGGGTGTTGGGGTAGGCGCGGCACAGCAGATCGACGGCTTCTTCGATGGCCTCGATGGTGCCGGGGCCGACGTCAGAAGCCTCGGCCATGCGGGCGAGTTCCATCGTGTCGAACAGGTCGGCTTCGGCCTTCATCGCGTCCGCTGGGATGACCCGGCCGACCAGTAGCCGGCGGCGTTCCTTCTGCTTGTCGGGAGGTATGAACCCCAGTTCCTCGGGAGTGCGTCCGGTGAGTTCCTGGAGTGCCCGGCGATAGGGGGCGTGGGGCCACAGGACCTCGCCGCGTTCCCAGCGCCGTATCCGTTCCTCGTCGCAGGCAAGGGCGTCCCTGATTCCCGCCTTTGTGCGGTTAAGCGCATCGGCAATGGTGGCCCGTGACCAGATCCGGGCCTCGCGCCACGCGGTGAGCTGCACGTTGGGAATCGTGTCCGGCATCCGGCCTTGCCTCACGGGGTCTGAACGGAAAGGGGGGAAAAGGGGGGCGGTTAGCGGGTGCTGGCGCTGTGTGGTGACTGGTTGTCTTCCTGACAAGCAACACCGTATGTCATCCGATCGCGGGTGATCCGGTGGACCACAGGAGGCACAACGGGTGAATCTTCGGCTCGGACAACACGACTCATGCCCGGTCTCTTCCTGCTCGTCGTGTGGTGGCCGGGGGCGCAAGCTGCGTACCTCCCGGCGGCTGCTCGTGGTCGCGCAAGTGGAGAGCGGTGAAGCGCCGGTTCGGGAGTACGACTGCCCGGACTGTGCTGGGTCTGGTCAGGCCGAAGCGGCCTAAAGAGCCGCAGGACCAGTGACGCGGCGCGGGTGGCCGCCACATGGCCTTCCCCCGGTGGTCATGTGGGCGGAGACGGCCATGTCCCCGCGTCACCGGTCCTGCTTCCAACAGAACAGGAGCCGATCATGGCGGGCATGGGGATCGATATGAGTCCGGAACTGCGGCTCCTGGGGGAGTTGTGCAGGGAACTCGCGCAGCGGGGCATGGGTGTGCAGATGCGCGATGCGCTTCCCGGCCTGACGGTCCGTACGACGACACCGGGTGTGTATGTGTGGGTGTTCGTCAGCGTGTCGGGGCGTCACTTCATCTGGCGTCGGGCCGATAGCCGTCACTCGGTCGATGATGTGGCGGGCGCGGCGCAGGAGATCGTCTGCTTTGTCGGTGAACAGAACACGCTGATGAGCGATCGCCCCAGTGGCTTGGCGCCGTGACCGCACTTCCCGGACGGCAGTGTCCGGCCGTGGCCGACCTGGTTGCCGAGGGCGTACGGAGAGCGTGGAACACCCAGGTGCACCATCTCGACATGTTGGCGGGGGCTCTGGGCGGTTCCGGCCTGGACTGCGCGCGGCGCTATGGCGATGCTCCGCCCGGACTGCGGGTGTTCCATCCGGTGCCGGATGACTAACCGGCACGCCTGGTCGTCGGCGAGTACATCACGGTTACGCCCGGCCCTGGCAGTCTCCCCGCGGTGGTGTGGTGGTTCCGTTCTTCTACGGGCGCTCTGCTCGCACCGTGCGCGGACACGGCGGGCGGGGTGGCAGAGATCGGCTTGATGCTGGCGCCGTTCGCCCCGGGCGGCGGGGGCTCTGATGCTCTGCTGTCTCGGCTCCGAAATCGTGTCTGACCTGCGGGGGACCTTGGTCCCTATCTCCGCCGAGGGCATGACAGGACACTGCGCGGAGAGTACCGCGCTACGCCGGGCCCTGGAGGAGGAGTTTGACCGAACGGCAGCGCCGGATCTTCGTCGCGCTCGTTCTCAACGGCAGGCCGCCCTGCGCGACCTCTCGCACCGCGACTATCCCGACTTCGCTTCGGTCGTCCGCGCCCTCGGCTACAGCTATGAGACCCACCGCACGTAGCTCAGCGGCCGAAATGGGCGAACGCGGCCCAGAACCAGGGACTGTACGGGAAACGGTCGCGGGTCTCGCGGACCGCGTGGTGCAGTGCGAGGGCGGGCTGCTCACCTGCGGCCAACCTCTCGTACACGTCCTCGGTCAGCCCGTAGGCGACGCCGTCGGCCACCGGCCAGAGGGTCCCGATCACGTCGGAGTAGCCCGCGATCTGAAAGGCCGTGCAGATGTGGATCGCCTGGTCCATGATCGCGATGCTCCCTTGCGCGGTCCCGCAGGCTGACAGGAACGCCAGGCGTCCATCGGGCACGTTCAGCCGCGCGATGTCGGCCACGGTCAGTGGCTCGTCCGCGAGCTCCAACCGGCCGCCGGTCAGCCCGGCAAGATCGCTTAGCGCATGGCAGGCGAAGTGCACCAGCCCATACGTCCCGAGCATTCCGAGGACCGCTGCCCGGGTCGCCTCGCCCTCAGTTATCAATCGCCCGCCCATCCTCTCCGCCACGAACCCGGCTTCCTCCGCCACCGCCTCCAGCGGCGGCTCCCCGGACACCGCCACTGCAAGCACCCGCCCGGCCACCGCCATGGCAGGCTCGCCCGAAGCGCCGGGCTCGACCACGACGGCCCCGCCTCTCCGGTCGGGCTCCGCAACGGTCGGTTTGCCGGATTCTGCCGCGGTGGGTTTGGTGGTGTGGCTCTGGGCTGGGGCGGGGCGGTGGGAGAGGCGGGCGGTGGGGGTGTAGGAGGAGACGACGCGGTCGAGGACGGCGTGCTCGGTCGTGGCGGCGGCGTGGATCGGGAGGAAGGTGAAGGGGCCGGTCGGCGCCCAGCGGATTCGGGGCCAGGAGCCTGTCGGCGGCGCGGTGTGGCCGAGTGCGTCCAGCACCGGGGCGGCGAGCTTCTCCCACAGCTCGGCGAGGACGTCGGTGAGGGCGAGTTCAGCCTGGTAGACCTCGGTCGGCGTGGCGGTCGGAGACTGCAGGACGTGCTCGGTGTGGAGGCACGTGTTGGTCAGGTCGGTGACCGTGGTGAGCGACAGGCCGGGTAGTGGGAGCGCCTCGATGCCCGAGCGGGTGAGGAGGAAGGCGTGGGCGCTGTGCCATCCGGTGTTGATATAGACGACGGCCTCGCTCGGGTCGTCCGGGAGGAGTTCGGACGGCTCCGGTGGGGCGAGGAAGCGGTCGAAGCCGGGTTCCCGTCGGATCTCCGCGATCAACCGGTCCCAGAGCACGGCGAGCTCGTGACGGCGATCGCTTGTGAGCGGGTGGGCGTGCGAGAGGAGCTGGACAGGTTCCGCC
>JAOPYO010000446.1 GCA_025964575.1 Actinomycetes bacterium | reverse complement strand
GAGGTCCGCGGGCACGTTCCGGTATTTGTTACCGTCGTTCATGGGGCCGATCGGCTGTCGTCCCGACCAGTACGCCCAGTCGGCGGTCAGGTCCCCCATCGTGCTCTCACCGGCGGCGTTGCGAGCGCGGGTGAAGGGTCCTGTCTGCCGCCCGATGGGGGTCAGTCCCCGCTGGGTGGTGAAGCCCAGCCAGTAGTCGGCGATCTCCTTGAGCTCCGGGTCCTGCGCCACGTCCTGCGTGTTGGCGTGGTTGGTCGACACGGTGAGCTCTCTGATCACCTTGCCGGTGCACGGATCGAGCTTCAGGCTGATCTCGTTGATGAGCTGGCCGTTGCACCCGGCCTCGACGAACGGGCGCGGCACTCCATTGGGGTCGGGGACCATCATGTTGAACCGGCTGTGCCAGTGTCCGGTGACGATGGCATCGATGTCCGGAGAGACCTGCCGGGCCAGATCGTACGCCGGTCCCGAGGGGTTGCTGCCGCTGTTGTAGTCGCTGCCCGCCACCGCCCCGTCGTGCATGCTGAGGACGATCGCGTTCACCCCGCGCGCCTTCAGCTCGGCGGCGTACCTGTTGACGGTATGGACCTCGTCGAGAGTGGTCAGCGCGGGCTGGAACGATGCGGGGCCCTTCTCCGTCCCGATCGCGGTGAGATGGATGAAGCCGATGGGCAGGCGGCGTCCGTGCCCCGCGTCCACCCATTCGACGTTGTACGGCGGGACCACCGTGTGGCCGGTCGACGACCAGACCATGTTGGCGCTGTAGTAGCGGACTTTGGCACCGCGGAACCGGTGACCGGTCGAGTCGATGAACTCGTCGTCCAAGCCGACCTCGGAGAACGGGATGCCGCGCTCAATATGGGCGGTGAGGAACGCGGGCGATTTGTCGAACTCGTGGTTGCCGGCCGAACTAAACCAAAAGTCCATTCGATTCAAGGCCTCGATCGTCGACTCGTCGGCCACGCTCTCCGCGTCGAACTCCCAGCCCGAGAACATGTCGCCGGGGCCGAAGAAGATCGAGTTGGGCCGATCATCACGGAGTCGTTGCAGGTGGGCGGCCATGTATCCTACTCCGCCGACCGTCACCTCTGAGCCGCCCGCGCCAGTGATGACACTGCTGCCGTGCAGGTTTCCGTGCAGATCGGTGATGTTCAGGAGTTGCACGTCCACGTACTCACTCGCCGTGGCCGCGTCACGGGCGTTCGCCGTCGCGTACGCGGGGGTGCCGATCGCCGCCAGGGTGGCCGCCGCGCCGGTCGCCGTCAGAAAGGTCCGCCGGCCCAGGCCCAGCGTCATTGTCGATCTCCGATCACGAGAAAACTCAAAGAAGAGTCAAGCGACCGGAGATCGATTTTTCGTCACCGGCGGTATACCAGTACGTGAACTTCTCGTGACCTGCGGAAACGCGCAACAGAACGACGATGCGCCGGCCGTCACCGGCCGGCGCATCGTCGCCGATCGCCAGAGTGCGCAGTTGCTCCGGCCCGTAAGGGCCTGGGGCTGTTGCGGCGGGACTGCGTTCTAGGCGATCCAGTGGTAGATCGTGATCTTTATTGTCGTTCGGTGGATTGTCGCTGGTAGTGGATGCGATCGACGAGGTGGCCGACCAGTTCCCGGCGGGCGGCATGATCGGCCTCGACCTCGGCCCAGTGGGCGGCGATGTGCCCTGACGCCGCCGCGGCGTCCAGATCCAGGATCACCTTGATCTGGGGCCAGCGGGACGCCGATCTGGCGCAGCGACGCCACCAGGCGGGCCTGCTCCTGCTGCACTGCCGCATAGCGGCGGTACCCGGAGTCCGGATTGACACTGGCCGGCACCAGCAGCCCCAGCTCGTCGTACAGGCGCAGCGCCTTCGGTGAGAGCCGCGACAGCCGCGCGAACTCCCCGATGCTGACCAGGCCCATGGACGACTCCCTCGTTCCGAGCGGATGCCCGGCCCTGACCACTGTGCGGCTTCCCCCAAGGTCAAAGTCAACAACGTGTCCGGTCTGCAGGGACCAAGCACGCGAGCTGGAATGTCGCCGGTCACCGGGATCAGGTACGGCTCGAGGTCTTACTCGACCAGCTCAGCGGTGCTGCCGCGTTCACCGACGGGATCATGTCCCTGGCCTGGGCCTACGCGTGTCGAGCGGGTGCCGGGAAACATCAACCGCGCCACGATCAGTGGAGGCCAGCCGGATGCACCGCGGCGCTGACATGGGACTTCATCATCCTTCGGATGGGCCGTCAAGCGATGAAGCAGTGGCGGTGGGATGTCGCCGCTCCGCCGGGCTCCGCCTGGCACATCAGAAGATCGACCAGCCGGAGATAGTGGTCAACGCGTCCAAGGCGGCGACCGCAGCGACGGAGTTCCCAACCTCGTCCAGGCCCGGGCCCCACGCGCACAGCGCGGCACGCCCGGGCAGGACGGCCAGGATGCCGCCACCGACTCCGCTCTTGCCGGGCAACCCGACACGGAAGGCGAACTCCCCCGCCTCGTCGTAGGTGCCGCAGGTGAGCAGGACCGCGTTGATCCGCTTGGCCTCGCTGCGCGACAGCAGGCGGGAGCCATCGGCGCGCAGCCCGTGCCGGGCCAGGAAGCACCCGGACAGAGCGAGGTCGCGGCAGCTGGCGGCGATGGCGCAGTGCGCGTAGTAGTGGTCCAGGACGGTCTCGACCGGGTTCTCCAGGTTGCCATGGCTGGCGATGAAGTGGGCCAGCGCGGCGTTGCGGTGGCCGTGCTCGGCCTCCGAGGCGGCCACGGCAGGGTCGGTGTCCATGAGCGGATTGCCGGATTCCTGGCGGAGGAAGTCGCGTACGGCTCCGGCGGCGTCACCGGTCAGGCTCAGCAGCCGGTCGGTGACCACGAGCGCGCCCGCGTTGATGAAGGGGTTGCGCGGGATGCCGTGCTCGGTCTCCAGCTGGACCAGGGAGTTGAAGGGATTGCCGGACGGCTCCCGCCCCACGCCGCGCCAGACCTCGTCACCGCCGTGCGCGAGCACCAGCGCGAGGGTGAAGAGTTTGGAGACGCTCTGGATCGAGAACGGCTGCTCCCAGTCCCCGACGCCGTACAGGCCGCCCTCGACGGGCGCCAGGGCCATTCCGAACGCGTTCGGATCCGCCGAGGCGAGTGCCGGGATGTAGTCGGCGACCCGTCCCTGACCCGCTGTTTCACGGGCGGCTGTCATCGCCGCGTGCAGCAGTTCACGGTATTCAGGCGGGAGGTTCCCCCTGGCGGGCGCACGGCTCAACACCGCTCCTCCGGGGTGGTGCTCGGGTTCGCCAGATCATGATGCTTCAGACACTCATCCACGTAAATGATCTATCAGTTACACGCCTCTGGTGACAGCTATGCGGCGGTATCTTCTGGGCATGGTGCCCCAGCCGGACATTCCATCTCTCGATCGGCTGATCGAGGATCTCCGGTTGCTCCGGGCTCCGGGCCTTCTCCAGTTGCGCCGGGTGCCGGTCGATGCGCTGTACCGGGCGGCGCTGCACTGTGGCTTCGCGTACGCCCCGGACGGCGAATCGGACAAGCCTGCTGGGATCGAGGCGCTGCTGCACGTGGCGGCTGACCGGTTGGACGTAACGTGCGGTTGGCTCACCGGAGCCAAGCGCGCCGAACTCAACAAGCTCACCGGCCAGCTCAACACCGTGATCCGCGCGGCGGCCGCCAAGTCCGAGGTGCACTACGTCGACATCACCAACGCACTTAAGGGCCACGAGGTCTGCACCAAGCGCTCTTGGGTCTATGAGATCGGGTTCAATGGCGCCTGGAACTCAGAGGACGGGCATCCGACCTTTTTCGGCCAGCACGCGATCTCCGAACTCGTCCGGCGCTACATCAACCGGTGGTTCTGACGATCTGACCGCAACGCCACCGCTTCCGCCTGATGCTCGCGCGGTGCGGGCAGAGTTCGGCGGTAAGGATCTCAACCACTCCGTGGCCCGATCGGCATAACCCCCAGCGCCTCGCTGGACAGGCTGAGGTAGCCATCCATGGGCTGAGTGGATATTTTGCTAATTTCAGTCGAGATATTGCCCGCCCCTATCGTCACGGCCACCAGCCACAACCAGATCTACGTGGAAGCGAACACCGTCGACGGTGACGCGAACTGCTATTGGGAGAGCGCGAACAACGCCTTCCCGCAGAGGCTCACCGTGGATCTGTGTGCCACGGCCGTTGGCAAGATCGTGCTCAAACTGCCGCCCGCCACGGCTTGGTCCTCTCGTATGCAGACCCTCTCCGTGCTCGGCTCACCGGACGGCGGCACCTTCGGCACGAAGGGAGGCTCGAAGGCTTAGACCTTCGACCCGGCGAGCGGCAACACCCTCACCATCCCGCTGACGAACTCCAGCGCGCGCTACGTCAGGGTGGCCTTCACCGGCAACACCGGCCGGCCGGCCGGCCGTCAGATCTCTCCGAGTTCGAGGTGTACGCCTCGTAAACCGACATCGAGCGCGCCTGGGGAGGAGTGGACGCCTCCTCTCCCAGGCGTGCGGTCGTGACCTGCCCTGACGGCGTCCGGGGACGCCGGGGTCCTGACACCCGCGCCTGCTCAGGACAGGAGCAGCCTCAGCCAGGTTTCTGTCATATTTTTGCGAATAGATGTTGAACTCTTGCGTTAAGTTGTCACGTTATCTAGCCTCTGTGATGCATCCCACATTTCCTCCCAGGCAGGTGCCCACCCCCCATGCGCCGCCGCCTGCGCGCGGTCAGCGCTGTTCCAAATGAGAGGCGCAATGAGACCGAAGCACGCACGATTGCGGTTGATCGCAGGGAGCGTAGCGATCAGCCTGTTCGCAGCCGCAGGGCTGGCGTCGCCCGCATCAGCGGCGGACGGCCCCAACCTGGCAATAGGGAAGACCGTCTCGGCCAGCAGCTCGACCGGCCAGTACACGGCCGGCAACACCAATGACGGCGACCAGGCGACCTATTGGGAGAGCGCCAACAACGCCTTCCCGCAGTGGATCCAGGTCGACCTCGGCGCTTCGGTCAGCACGGACAAGGTCGTGCTGAAGCTGCCGACTGCGAACTGGGGCGCCAGGACCGAGACCTTCGCCGTGCAGGGAAGCACTAACGGCACGAACTACACCGACATCGTCGCTTCCGCAGGTCACACCTTCGACCCGGCGAGCAACAACACGGTGACCGTCGCATTCAACCCGGTCGTCGCCCGGTTCCTGCGGCTGAACGTCACGGCCAACACGGGCTGGCCGGCCGGCCAGCTGTCCGAGTTCGAGGTGTACGGGCCGAGCACCGGCGACCAGCAGCCGCCGACCGCCCCAACGAACCTCGCCTACACCGAGCCCGCCTCGGGCCAGATCAAGCTGACCTGGAACGCCTCGACGGACAACGTGGGGGTGACCGGCTATGACGTCTACGCCAACAACGTGCTGCGCGGGAGCGTGGCGGGCACTGTCCTGACCTACACCGACAACCAGCCGAGCACCGCGACGGTCACCTACTACGTCAAGGCGAAGGACGCCGCTGGGAACCAGTCCCCCAACAGCGGCACCGTCACCCGTACCGGCGTCGGCGGCGGCACGAACCTGGCCGCCGGAAAACCGATCACGGCCTCGTCCCAGATCTTCAACTTCGCGCCCCAGAACGCGAACGACAACAGCGTGACCACCTATTGGGAGGCGGCCGCCAACAGCTACCCGGACACGCTGACCGTGAACCTGGGCGCCAAGGCCGACGTCAGCTCCGTCGTCGTCAAGCTGAATCCGGACGGCTCCTGGGCCACCCGAACTCAGACCATCGAGGTGCTCAGCAGGCCGAACCACTCTGGGAGCTTCACCAGCCTCGTGGCGGCGAAGGCGTACACCTTCAACCCGGCCTCCGGCAACACGGTGACGATCCCGGTCACCGCCACGGCCGCCGACGTCCAGCTCAAGTTCACCACCAACTCCGGCGCCACTGGCGGGCAGGTCGCCGAGTTCCAGGTCATCGGCACGCCGGCCCCGGCCCCCGATCTGACGATCACCGACATGTCATCGACCCCGGCTTCGCCGGTCGAGACCGACCCCGTCACGCTCAAGGCCACGGTCAAGAACATCGGGACGGCGGCCTCCGACGCCACCGACGTCAACTTCTATCTGGCCGGCCAGAAGGTCGGCACCGCGGCGGTCGGCGCCCTGGCCGCGGGCGCGTCGAGCACGGTGTCCGCTGACATCGGGACCCGTGACGCAGGGACCTACCAGCTCAGCGCCAAAGTCGACGAAGCCGATACGGTCCTGGAGCTGAACGAGACCAACAACAGCTTCACAAGCCCGTCATCGCTGGTCGTCGCGCCCGTAGCCAGCTCTGACCTGGTCGCCTCGCCGGTCAGCTGGAACCCCGGCAACCCGGCGAACGGCGACACCGTCACCTTCTCCGTGGCCGTCAAGAACCAGGGCACGGTCGCCTCGGCGGCCGGCGCGCACGGCATCACGCTCACCGTTCTCAACGCGGACAACACCGTCGCGAAGACGCTGACCGGCTCGTACAGCGGAGTCATCGCCCCGGGCGCCACAGCCGGGCCGGTCAACCTGGGAACGTGGACGGCCGCGAACGGCAAGTACGCCGTCAAGGTCGTGCTGGACGCCGACACGAACGAACTGCCGGTCAAGCGGGCCAACAACACCAGCACCCAGCCCTTCTTCGTCGGCCGCGGCGCGAACATGCCGTACGACATGTACGAGGCCGAGGACGGCGTTCTCGGCGGCGGCGCGACCGTCGTCGGCCCGAACCGCACCGTCGGCGACCTGGCCGGCGAGGCGTCCGGCCGCAGGGCGGTGAAGCTGACCGGGACCGGCAGCAGCGTCGAGTTCACCACCAAGGCCAGCACCAACACCCTCGTGACCCGGTTCGCCATCCCCGACGGGGCAGGCGGCGGCGGGATCAACTCAACGCTCAACGTCTACGTCAACGGCACGTTCCTGAAGGCCATCGACCTGACCTCCAAGTACGCCTGGCTGTACGGCAGCGAGACGAGCCCCGGCAACTCACCGGACTCGACGCCGCGGCACATCTACGACGAGGCCAACGTCATGCTCGGCACGACCGTGCCCGCCGGAAGCAAGATCAAGCTGGAGAAGGACGCAGCCAACACCGCCGCCTACTACTCGATCGACTTCATCAACCTCGAGCAGGTGTCGCCGATCGCCAACCCCGACCCGGCGAAGTACGCGGTGCCCACCGGGCTCACCCAGCAGAACGTGCAGGACGCGCTGGACAAGGCCCGGCAGGACCCGAACCTGGTCGGCGTGTATTTGCCGGCGGGCGACTACCAGACATCGAGCAAGTTCCAGGTGTACGGAAAGTCGATCAAGGTCATCGGGGCCGGTCCCTGGTACACCCGGTTCCAAGCCCCCACAACGCAGGACAACACCGACGTCGGGTTCCGTGCGGACTCGACGGCGAACGGCTCGACCTTCGCGAACTTCGCCTACTTCGGCAACTACACCTCGCGGATCGACGGCCCGGGCAAGGTGTTCGACCTCGCCAACGTGGCGGACATGGTGATCGACAACATCTGGACCGAGCACATGGTCTGCATGTACTGGGGCGCCAACACCGACCGTATGACGATCAAGAACTCCCGGATCAGGGACACGTTCGCCGACGGCATCAACATGACGAACGGCAGCACGGACAACCTGGTCTCCAACGATGAAGCCCGGTCGACCGGGGACGACAGTTTCGCGTTGTTCTCGGCCATCGACGCCGGCGGGGCCGACGAGAAGAACAACGTCTTTCAGAACCTGACGTCGCTGCTGACCTGGCGGGCCGCGGGTGTCGCGGTCTATGGCGGTTACGCCAACACGTTCCAGAACATCTACATCGCGGACACGCTGGTGTACTCCGGCATCACGATCAGCTCACTCGACTTCGGCTACCCGATGAACGGCTTCGGCGCGGACCCGAAGACGCAGTTCCAGAACATCTCGATCGTCAGGGCCGGCGGCCACTTCTGGGGCTCGCAGACCTTCCCCGCGATCTGGGTGTTCTCGGCTTCGAGGGTGTTCCAGGGCATCCGGGTGAACGATGTGGACATCGTGGACCCGACCTACTCCGGCATCATGTTCCAGACGAACTACAGCGGAGGCCAGCCGCAGAATCCGATCACCGACACGGTGTTCACCAACATCTCGATCTCCGGTGCTCACAAGAGCGGAGACGCCTTCGACGCGAAGTCCGGGTTCGGGATCTGGGCCAACGAGCTGCCTGAAGCCGGTCAGGGCCCGGCGGTCGGTTCGGTCACCTTCAACAACCTCAAGTTGAGCGACAACGCCGTGGACATCAAGAACACGACGTCCACCTTCACGATCACCGTCAAGCCGTAGGAAAGCCGACGCCCCGGCACCCGTATCGGGCGCCGGGGCGTCTCGCTGTCATCCGTTGGCCGAAGCGACCGATCGGGTGAAGGCTGCCCGGTAGGCGCTGGGTGTCAGTCCGGTACGGCGACGTAGGTGCTGGCGGAGCGAGTCCGCCGTACCCAGGCCGCTGCGCTTGGCGACCTGGTCGAGTGGCAGGGCGGTGGTCTCCAGGAGTTCGCGGGCCCGTTCGATGCGCTGGACCAGCAGCCACTGCAGTGGGCTGATACTGGTCTCTTCGCGGAAGCGCCGGGTCAGGGTCCGGATGCTGGTGCGGGCATGACGCGCGAGGTCCTGCCGGGTCAGCGGCTGGTCCAGTCGTTCAAGCGCCCAGGACCGGGTGGCGGCCAGCGAGACGCCGTCCTCGGGCGGCAGCGGTGAGGCGATGAACTGGGCTTGGCCCCCGGGCCGTACCGGGGCGAAGACGGCCAGCCGGGCCACCGCGTTGGCGACCGCGGCTCCGTAGTCGGTGCGGACCAGATGCAGGCAGAGGTCGATGCCTGCGGTGACGCCCGCCGACGTCAGGATTGGGCCGTCGTCCACGTACAGCACGTCCGGATGCACCGTGACGGCGGGAAACCGGCGGGCGAGTTCAGGCGCCTGCACCCAGTGGGTCGTTGCTCTGCGCCCATCCAGCAGGCCCGCCTGGGCCAAGACGAACGCGCCGCTGCAAATCGAGGCCACCCGCGCCCCCGCCTCCACCGCCTCGAGCAGCGCGGTCAGCACCCGCGGATCGGTCTCCTCACGGGAGCCGGTGCCGGTGACGATGACGGTATCGGCGCCGCGGATCTCATCCAGCCCAAGAGGAACCACGACCTGCAGCGCCCCGATGCTGGGCACCGCTCCCGGATCGGCCGTGCAGACGACCACCTCGTAGCCGGGACGGCCGTTCACGTACGCCTCGCCGAAGACCAGTTCGGGGATGGACAGATCGAAGATGATGACCGGCGGTACGGCGACTACGACGACACGATGCATGGCCCGAACTTCCAGGTATATGGCATTCAGGCCAGTAGCGTACCCCCCGCACCGCCCCTGAGGGTAGGAGCACAAGCCCTGCTACTGGAGGAATCCATGTCGTTTCACGTTGTTGTCGGCGCCGGGGCGACCGGAACTGCCACCGCCGAACTGCTCGCCGACTCCGGCGACCGCGTCCGCTTGATCACCCGGCGTGGTACTGGACCGGCGCAGCCCGGGATCGAGCGGATCGCCGCCGATGCCACCGACCCCGATCGGCTGACCGAGCTGGCCGAGGGTGCGGTCACGCTGTTCCAGTGCGCGGCGCCGCCCTACCACCGGTGGCCCGCCGAGTTCCCGCCGCTGGCGGCCGCGCTGCTGACCGCGGCCGAGCGCACCGGCGCGGGCTATGTGATGCTCGGCAATCTGTACGGGTACGGCCCTGTGGACGGCCCTCTCACCGAGGACCTACCGCTCGCGGCGACCACCGTCAAGGGCCGGGTCCGCGCCCAGCTCTGGCACGACGCACTCGCTGCTCACCAGGCGGGCCGGGTCCGGGTCACCGAAGTGCGTGCCAGCACATTCATCGGCCCTGGTGCCGTCTCGGTCTTCACTCTGATGGTGGAGCCGCAGGTGCTCGCGGGTCAGCCGGCGGTGGTCGCCGCCGATCTGGACGCCGCGCACAGCTGGACCTACACCGGCGATGTGGCGCGGACGCTGGTGGCGGTGAGCCAGGACGACCGGACGTGGGGACGGCCCTGGCACGTCCCGTCTGGCCCGGCCGTCTCGATACGCGAGCTGGCGGAGCGACTGGCCGAGGCCGCCGGCGCGCCCGCCCCCAAGCTCGGTGTGCTCACCACCGACGAACTCACCGCCCTCGGAGAGGCCGACCCGATCATGAAGGAACTACCCGAGATGCACTACCTCCACGATCAGCCGCTCATCCTGGACTCCTCTCAGACGGAGCAGACCTTCGGCCTCAAACCCACGCCGCTCGACGAAGTCCTCGCCCTGCGGTCCCAGCGGGTCGACTGATCGACACCGCTGATAGCGGAGCATGAGGACCCGCCAATGACTGCGGTTTCGCCCCGGCCCCTCCACCGGGGCGAAACCGGGTCATCCTGTGCGTCGCGGTGGTGGCTGCGAGGCTCACGCTTGCCGAATGATCGGGATGCCAGCGCGGCGAGCACGCAGATCTCACCAGACCGCCAGCAGGAGATAGCTCGCCACCGCCGACCCGGCCAACGCTGCGCCGTAGCAGAACAGGTTGATCGGCCTTTCGAGGTGCTTGAGCTGCAGCCCGTGACACAGGGTGTAGCGGAACCGGTGAGCCCAGTGAAAGAGCGCCAGCACGCAGAAGCCGAGAAGAACGACGCGCGTGACGGGCTGGCCCAGTACGGCGGACAGGTGCGCATGGTCGGGCGGCGACACCCAGCCCAGCGGGAACGCGAGGCCGAAAAGGAGCAGCAGGCCCGGGATGAACAGCGCCGACAGCACGCCCCCGGCGCTGAACAACAGCCACAGGAACGGTTCCATCGGACGCCTGGCCATCGTTCACCCCAAGATCAGAAAAGCCACGAGCGCCGATGCGAGCACCCAGGCCACGAGGTTGCCCGCGCCGATCACGGCTGCCGGCAGGCGCTTGCCGCGCAGCCGTACAACCATCGCGTGCGGCGAGAGCATGAACAGCCAGGTGACGGCGTGGAGCACGATGAAGCACAGCGCGACCACGTTCAGCAGGAGCACCCCCGGTGCGGCACTCCAGTCCAGGAACCGCCGGTAGTCGTCCGGCCCCTGAGCGACCGCGTTCACCAGCAGCAACAGGAACACCACGAACCAGGCCACGAAAACGCTGCTCAGCTCGCGGAGCACGAACAACAGATACGAGCGGCGTCGCAGCCACCAGAAGACCGGTATGCGGGGCCGGTACCACCGGGGATGGAACGGCGTGTACTCGACCTTCTCGCTCATCGTGCCCCCCGCGGAAGAAGGAAGGTCTTGAGGGACTCCATGGCCGCCGTGAACTTGTAGCGCTGGATGGCACCGGCGGGATCGACGTCCTTCGGGCAGACCGCGCTGCACTCGCCCACGAAAGTGCACGCCCAGATGCCTTCGGCGTCCGAGAGGACATCCATCCGCTCCGAGGCGCCCTGGTCACGCGAGTCGAGGTTGTAGCGCTGGGCGAGAGCGATGGCCGCCGGGCCGAGGAACTCTTGGTCGAGCCCGTAAACGGGGCAGGCTGCGTAACAAAGCATGCAGTTAATGCACATGCTGAACTGCGCGTACTCCTCACGCTCAGCCGGCAGCTGGCGATACTCTCCTTCGGCCGGCGCTTCCTGCTCCGAGCGGATGAGCCAGGGCTTGACCCGCGGCAGCGTGCGCATGAAGGTGCCGATGTCCACAACGAGATCGCGCACAACGGGGAAGTTGGACAGCGGCTCGACGCGTATCGGACCCGGCGCATAGTCCTCCAGGAAGGTGGCACAGGTCAGCTTCGGCTCTCCGTTGACGGTCATGCCGCAGCTCCCGCAGACGCCCATCCGGCAGGACCAGCGGTAGGAGAGCGTGCCGTCCAGATGGTCCTTGATGTGGTTCAGTCCGTCGAGGACCGCCCACTCCTTGCGCAGCGGTATCTCGTACTCCTGCGCCGTCGGCTCGGTGTCGCTCTCCGGCCGGTAGCGGGTTACCCGCAAGGTGATGCGATCCGTCATGAGCGTTACCTCCCGTACACCCGCTCCCCCGGGGGCCACCGGGTGATCGTCACCGGCGGATACTCCACCCGCCGTGACCCGTCGGCGTCGCGGTAGACAAGCGAGTTGGCAAGGAACCTGTGGTCGTCGCGGGCCGGGAAGTCGACGCGCTGGTGCGCTCCACGCGACTCCTCACGCAGCAACGCACAGTGAACGATGCTTTCGGCCACGTCCAGCATGAACGACAACTCGAGAGCAGCGACCAGCTCGGTGTTGAAGGTCCGGCTGCGGTCCTCGAGGCGGGCGGAGCGGAACCGCTCCTGCAGGACGCTCAGCCTGTCGGCGGCCTTGGCCAGTGAGTCCCCCGAACGGTAGATCCCCGCGCCCTCCTCCATGGTCGCCCGCATCTCCTCGCGGATGGCCGAGATCGCTTCCTTCCCGCCGTCGCGCTGGAGCATGTCGCGTTCCAGCCGCCGTCGCTCGTCCTCCACCTGCGCCTCTACGACTGGCCGTACGGTGGTGCCGGCGCCTAGCCCGCCCAAGGCGAACGAGGCGGCGGCCCGCCCGGCACGGGCACCGAACACGAGCAGTTCGGGCAGCGAGTTGGAACCGAGGCGGTTCGCGCCGTTGATGCTGACGCAGGCGCCCTCGCCGGCTGCGAACAACCCCTCCAGGGGAGTGGCACCGTGGAGGTCGGTGTGGACTCCGCCCATCATGTAGTGCACGACCGGCCGCACCGGGATCAGTTCGCGGACCGGGTCGATGTTCTCGTAACTCCGGCAGAGCTCCCGTACGAAGGGAAGCCTGGCGTCGATGACCGTCTCTCCGAGGTGACGCAGGTCCAGGTGCACGACGGGCCCGTAGGGCGTGTCGAGGGTCCGGCCCTTCTCGACCTCCTTGACGAATGCCTGCGACAGGCGGTCACGCGGCCCCAGCTCCATGCTGCGCAGTACGGGCTTGGGTGAGGGCGTGCCGAGGTCATAGTCCTGCAGATACCGGTAGCCATCCTTGTTGATCAACCAGCCACCCTCGGCCCGAGCCGCCTCCGTGATGAGGATGCCCGTGAACGGCAGGCCGGTCGGATGATACTGAACGAACTCCATGTCCTTGAGCGGAGCACCCGCCCGGTAAGCCAGGCCCATGCCATCGCCGGTCTTTATGGCGGCGTTGGTGGTGAAGGGGTAGATCTGGCCGCACCCGCCCGTGCACAGAATGACCGCCTTGGCGGTGATGGCCTCGATCCGGCCCGACATCAGCTCCACGGCGACGACACCGGCCACGCGGCCGTCGTCGACGAGCAACTTCATCACGTACCACTCGTCGTAGCGAGCGATGCGTTCGTATCGTAGGGCGGTCTGGAACAGCGTGTGGAGCAGGTGGAAGCCCGTCCTGTCGGCGGCGAACCACGTTCGCATCTTCTTCATTCCGCCGAACGCTCGTACGGCCACGCGTCCGTCGGGCTCGCGGCTCCACGGACAGCCCCAATGCTCCAGCCGGAGCAACTCCCCGGGTGCCTCCTTGACGAAGACCTCGACGGCGTCCTGAGCGCACAGCCAATCCCCTCCCGAGATCGTGTCGTAGGCGTGCTCGTCAAGGCTGTCATCAGGCCGGATGACCGCCGCAGCCCCGCCCTCGGCCGAGACCGTGTGGCTGCGCATCGGATACACCTTGGAGACGATCGCCACGCTCAGCCGCGCATCGTCCTCCACGACGGCGATCGCCGCGCGTAATCCCGCGCCACCGCCGCCCACGATCAGAACGTCATGCGAAAGCGTCATGGCCGCGCAATCAACTCATGGGCGATATTGCCTTCAGCTCCGTGCGCCGGCTGCGGGTACCCCTGTCAAGACCCATGGTCCGCACCGAGCTCATCTCGGGCGACCTTCCCATCGTGCCGGACGGCTGTCACCTCGATGCTGCCGTCGTGATATTCATGACGGCTCCTGCGGCAGCCGCAGGAAAAGTACTCATCCCTGATGACCAGGCCCTCTTCGTCTTCGTCCAGGTAGTGCTCACCGTCCACGGTCTTCCCGCACGGCGCCTTCTCACCTATGAAACGGGTCCTTGTGCCAACCATCGTCCGCTCCCCTGCAGACGGCTGGGCGCCATAATCAGCCGGGAACTCCCGGCTCCACACGTCGGTGTGAACCGGAGCAACGACCCCGACCCGCACCACGAAGGCGTCTTCTCCCTCCAGTGTCTCACCCAGCAGACGCTGGGAAAAGACCCGCGATCAAGATCCCCAAGACGGGCGCCGACACGAGAACGCGCGCGCTGGTCAGTCAGGAACAGCGGGCCGGTCTTGCGCTTGCCGATCAGGCGGAGGAGCAGTCACGCCGTGGCGGCCGAGACTGGCGTCGCGGGCGCGGATGATGGCCTGGGATCGGTCGGTGACCTTGGTATCAGCCCCGCAGGCGTCCGGGGGCTGGCCGGATGGCCGGAAGGCTGCCGCTCGGCAATGCTCCAAAGGTGATGTCGGGTTGCCTACCTGGAGGTTGCGGTGGGTCCGTGATCAGAGCTGTCGGGCGTGGGTTTCGTCCGATGTGAACTGCGGGTCACCTCGTCGGGGTTGTTGGGACAGGATCGAGGCGGTGATCTGGTCCATGGGGAGGAAGGCCTCGAGCTTGAGCTCGGCGAGGGTGACGTCGACGGCGGTAGCGAAGGCGGTGACGGTCGTGATGAGGTTCAGTTCGCCTTCCGCCGATCGCAGCTGCAGTGGGACCGCGAAGCCGAGGTGGCCGGGCGCCAGGGGGCGGACCGGCACGTACTCCTCGAGTTCGGCGTGGAGGTCGGCCAGGCGGTCGTCGGGGTTGCGCAGGATCTCCGCATGCAGCCGTTCGAGGATGTGCCGGGCCCATTCGTCGAAGTTCACGATCCGGGGAGCGATGCCCTTGGGGTGCAGCGCAAGGCGGTAAACGTTGGCCGGCGGCTGGAGTAGTTCGGGCGCCGCACCGTCGGTGAGGAATTCGAATGCCGCGTTGGCGGCGACCAGGTCGCCGTGGCGGTCGACGACGATCGCGGGGTAGGGCAGGTGTCCGGTCAGAATGTGCTTCAGCGCGGTGTGCACCGGCGCCAGCGCCGGGTCGTTCAGCGGGGTCTGGGGATAGGCGGGAGCGTAGCCGGCCGCGAGCAGCAGACCGTTGCGCTCGCGGAGCGGAAGGTCCAGCGACTCCGCCAGGCGTACGACCATCTCCCGGCCCGGCTCCGATCGGCCGCTCTCCAGGAAGCTGAGGTGCCGCTGAGTGGTGCCGGCTCGCAGAGCGAGCTCGAGCTGGCTGAGGCGGCGGCGGGTCCGGCACTCGCGTAGAGCCTGGGGGAAGTTCACCCGTCCAGTTGTAACGCCCGCCATCCGGGCCCGGCCATTCCCTGCGGGGAATTGAGGGAAGGGGCTGTGTCCGGGGCCGCCAGGTCAGCCTGCACCGATCAGGAGATCTCCTGTGGCCGCATCCGTCTCCACAAGTTGCCAGCAGCCTCTGACCGCGTGTGGCATCCACGTTCGACGGACGCCAAAAACCGTTTGCACGGCAGGGGGAATGGCCGCCAGACTCCCGGGATGATCGAGAGCCTGCACATCGACGGGCGCGCTGGGATCGATGCGGGGCTGGTGAAGCGACTGGTCGCGACCCAGTTCCCGCAATGGAGCGACCTTCCCGTGACACCGGTCGAGGTCGACGGGTGGGACAACCGCACCTACCGCCTCGGTGGAGAGATGACGGCGCGTCTTCCGACCGCTGCGCACTACGCCCCGGCAGTCGACAAGGAACATCGATGGCTGCCGATTCTCGCGCCGTCGTTGCCGGTTGCGATTCCCGTGGCGCTGGCGAAGGGGGCTCCGGGCGAGGGATACCCGTTCAGCTGGTCGATCCGCGGCTGGCTGGACGGCGAGACCGCGAACCTGGACCGCATCGACGACCTGTCCGGATTCGCGACCTCGGTTGCCGACTTCATTCTTGCCCTGCAGCGCATCGACGCGACGGGCGGGCCGCAGGCGGGTGCGCACAGCTTCTATCGGGGCGCGTCGCCGGCGTACTACGACGACGAGACCCGCCGTTCCCTCGCCGTGTTGGACGGCCGCATCGACACCGACCGGGCATCGGCTGTGTGGGACGCCGCCCTCGAGGCGGCCTGGCCGGGGCCACCGGTATGGTTCCACGGCGACGTTGCGAGCGGCAACCTGCTGGTCAGGAACGGAAGGCTGGCTGCCGTCATCGACTTCGGAACATCAGGCGTCGGCGATCCCGCCTGCGATCTGGTGATCGCGTGGACGATGTTCTCGGGCGACAGCCGGGAGACCTTCCGCAGGGCTGTTGGTCAGGACCCCGCCACGTGGGCGCGGGCGCGCGGCTGGGCGCTATGGAAGGCACTGATCTGCCTGGCCGAGGACATCGACGCGGACGAGAAGCAAGCTGCAGGCAACCGCCGCGTGATCGATGAAGTCCTGGCTGACCACGATCGTGCCGGCTGACTCCAGCGGGTAGCGATCCACGGCGCTGGGCGACCACGCACTCTGGTACACCACCGACCTGATCGACGAGTACCGGCTCTATGTCCACCCGATCGTCATTGGACAGGGCAAACCCCTGTTCCCGGCGTCCGAAGCCAAGATCAATCTCCAGCTCACCGAGACCCGGACGTTCGGCAACGGGGTCGTCCTCCTCCGCTACCAGCGCCCTGACGGGGAAATGAAGGATGCCCAGGCCCTCTGATCACCGCGAGTCACGGCTTCGCAATCTTTGAGCCAGAGCGCCCGGCGGGTCTTGATCGCGAGTACCGACGGCTGGCCGACCCGACTGAAGGGCAACGGGACCAGGCGATGGCCGCTGGTGCCTTCTGTCCCCGTACATAACCGAAGGTATCCCCTTAGCCGGCTCGCGCAGGTGGTCACTGGCGTCAACGCCGCCGGGACGGTGATAGTTCTGGGCATGTCTCACTCAAATATTTCGAGTAATGCCAAGATAAAGCAAAACCTGTTTCGTCAGCTTTCTTCCCCGGAATATCGGGTTGCGACGCCATGTTCCGTACCAAATCGGGCGATAGTTGTATCCGAGGATCTATTGCCTTCGGTGTAGCGAATAACGCACCGTGAATCAAGTACGGCCTTTTACGGCCTCTGTTCTACATGGAGTACAGGAAATGCATATTCCAAGGCGCCTGACAACGACCGTGGTCAGCCTGGCTCTCGCAGCCGGAACTGTCCTCGCAGGCGGCACGGCCACCCATGCCAGCGCGAATACCACAACCGCCGCACCTCACTCCGCGGCGATCAGCGATCCTCACGAGCGCGACCAAGACCGCTCCCGGCCCCTGTGGAGCGAGTGGTAGTGGAGCCACCACCAGTGATGCTACGACCCACGGACCACCTGGGCGGGTAAGAGTCCATGGAACGTGACATCCAGGTCATGCGATCCCTCCAGGGGAAGCCTCTGGAGGGATCGCAGCGTTAGCGTAGGCGATCTTAGGTGGTCAGTGCATCACCGCTGCAACTGCTGTAGGGCTCCCGGGTACTGGGAGTGGACCTCGTCGGTGGCGGTGGTGTCCATCGGCACGCGGTAACCGAGCCGCTTGCGGCCGACGAAGACGAACTCGTACAGGAAGGCGATGATCGGGACGGCGATACCGATGACCGCGAAAGCGACTACCCATGGAAAGCTGTCCACGACCGTCTCCGCCTCGCAAAAAACAATGTAAACATACGAGCGAATACGACCCGCCGGTGTCGTACGGTCGTGACCTTTCGGCAAGTGTTCGCCGGTCGTTAAAGTGTGGTGACCGTGTGTTCTGGCCCATCGCACGACGCGGCCGTTTTTGGGGTCTGGGAGGGCGGTGGCGTGTGCCCCGCCGCGTTCCGGTGCCGAGGTCTCCGGAGACGCCACGCAGCTATATGAGCGCAGGGCCCGGGGCATTGTCAGCCCGGCCCGAACCGGGCACTATGGCTGCCATCGCGTCGGGGGACAAGATCACGGAGGCCCCATGCCCATCGCGGCAAAGATCCTTGGCAGTTCCCCCGGTGGGACGTCCGGCGAGAAGGCGAAGACCGCCTTCCTGCGGGCGCTGCGCACCCTGATCCAAGGGGTGGCCGGGGCGTTCCCAGCCGCCGGCGCCGGCGTGGCGATCCTGTCCACCGGCTACTGGCAGACCTTCGGGTACGGCTGCGTGGCCGCCCTCATCACCGCCATCGTGTCGTTCCTGCAGAACATCGCGAGCTTCCTGCCGGAGGATCCGACGCAGACCAGTTGACGCCAGTTCGGCGTCACGCCCGCCGAACGCAAAATGATGACCTCAGCTGGGGCGGCAGCTTGGCGTGCCACGGTACGGCGAGCAGTTCGTCGTGCTCGCCGTACC
>JAOPYO010000445.1 GCA_025964575.1 Actinomycetes bacterium | reverse complement strand
TCTCGTGATCAGCCATGGAACCCACCAAGACCGTCCCGAGACGAGCGAAGCGGTGTCGAAGGTCTACCGGCGCGCCGTGGCCCAGGGCCAGGCCCAGACCCGATCCCACGACGAGATCGCCAGGTTCTTCGACGGGTTCGATCTCGTCGAACCCGGCCTGCAGTACGGCCCGCTCTGGCGCCCTGACTCACCCAGCGACATCCCCGAAGACGTCCGGCGCTTCTGGTTCATGGGCGGCGTCGGCCTCAAAAGCAACGGACGGCCTTGATGCGGTGTGACCTGGCCGCCCAAAAGAGTCGCTGGGACGCATGAGCGGAAGGGAACGACGCACCCGCCTCTGGTCAATAACCCTGATCGTGCTGGTAGCGCTCAATCTGCGGCCCGCCATCGCCGCCGTGGGTCCGCTGCTCGCCGACATCCGCGCCGACCTCGATCTGTCCAGCGCCACGGCCGGGGCGCTCACCACCCTGCCGGTGCTGTGCTTCGGCGCCTTCGGGCTGCTCGCTCCGGCTCTGCGGCGCCGGTTCCGCGAAGAGATCCTGCTGGTCGCGAGCATGGTCGTGCTCACCGCCGGGCTGCTGGTGCGCACCGGGCCGTCGCCCGCCACGCTCTTCTGCGGCACCCTCGTGACCGGGATCGCCATCAGCGTCGGCAACGTCACCGTGCCCGCCGTCATCAAGCGCGACCACCCCGCTCACGTCACATTCGTCACAGCCGTCTACTCCACCGCCCTCACCGTCGGGGCGGCCATCGCGTCCGGCGTCGCGGTGCCCATCAAGGACGCATCCGGCGACGGCTGGCGGACGCCCCTCGGGCTCCTGGCCGTCCCGGCGCTGCTGGCGGGCCTGGCCTGGCTGTCACGGGCCCGGCGCGGCACAGTGCGCCCCCCGGCCGTGGCGGGTCCACCGCCGAGACTGTGGCGCGACCGGCTGGCATGGCAGGTGACCGCCTTCATGGGGCTCCAGTCGCTGCTCGCGTACGTCATCTTCGGCTGGCTCCCGACGATCTGCCAGGACCGGGGCCTGAGCGAGGCTGACGCGGGACTCGTACTGGCGGTGTCCAGCTTCGTTCAGGCCCTCGGGGCCCTGGCCGTGCCGGCGGTCGACCGGCGGCTGCGCGACCAGCGCCCGCTCGTCGCCGCGGTCGGGGCGTTGACCGTCGCGGGCTTCGCCGGGATCGTCTGGGCGCCCGTCGGGCTGGTCTGGGTGTCGGCCTTCATCCTGGGACTGGGCCAGGGTGCGGGTTTCGCGCTCGCGCTGGCGTTCATCGGGCTGCGGGCCGGGGACGCACAGGTCGCCGCGCGGCTATCCGGCATGGCCCAGGGCATCGGCTATCTCATCGCGGCGACCGGTCCCTTCGCCTTCGGCATTCTGCATGACCTGACCGGTGGGTGGAACGTTCCGGTCGGCGTCGCGATCGCCATCGCCGTCCTCGAGGTCATCCCCGGTCTCGCGGCCGGTCGCGCCCGAACGATCAAGCGCACCAACGGTAGAGAGAACCAGCCGATGACCCCTGCGTGATCATGCAATCGCTCGACGATCGATTGCATGATCACAGACGGGGAGGAACGGGTGGCGGCTGCCGAAGCCTGATCTCGGCGTGCTCTTCGCGTGCCAGACTGAACGTCGTGACCGATACGCCTCTCGAGGCTCCGCAGTGTTCCTACAAGGGCTGCCGCGCCTCCGCCGTCTGGGCTCTACGCTGGAACAACCCCAAGGTCCACACTCCTGAGCGGCGCAAGATCTGGCTCGCCTGCGATGACCACCGCGAGCATCTCTCCACCTTCCTGAACGTCCGCGGCTTCCTCCGCGACGTCGTGCGCTACGACGAGCTCGATGAGACCGAAGTCCCCGGAACACCGTGATCCCGGGGCCTATGCCGGGGGGTGCCGCTCACCCTGCCAGCCCATGGCCAGCTGGCTGAGCCGACTCGCGGCGGCCCGGGGGTCTGTGCCGCGGCCGACCGCCAGCCCGAGTAGATACGCCGTCAGCGGCGCTCCTGGGCGGGCCACTCCGTGCGCGACATCCCGGGCCAGGTCCAGCACCAGGTCGCGGTCCACGCAGTCCCGGTTCAGGTCGAGCTCGAGACAGACCACGTCCAGCCACTCCTCCAGCATCCACTTCCTCCGCCCTCGCGACCAGGATGGCCGCGTACGTGAATGAGGGGCTCAGCGTCCCAGATCACCGAGCCGCCCGGCCCGGTCGATGTCAGCGGGCGTGTCGCAATCGAACCAGGGAGGCCGCTCCCCCGCCACCGGCGCCACCAGCGCCGGCTCCATCGGACCGAGCAAGCCCCGCAGGGAACTCCCCCGATAGGCCTCCAGCGCCGCCCGGAGCGCCTCCGTACGCCAGATTCCGGCGAGCCACTGCCGACGGCCTTCGGCGTCCACCAGCACGGCGCCGGAGTGTTCCTGGGCGGCGCCGAACAGCCCGGCGAGGTCCGCCGTGCGCAGGAACGGCAGATCGGCGGCGAGCAGAGCCGTCCAGGGAGCCCGGACCAGTGAGAGCCCAGTACGCAACGCGGGGACCGGGCCACCGCCCGGCGGGTCCTCTCGTACGACCAGCGCATGCGGCAACTCGGGCCGCGGCGAGCCGACGATGATCAGTTGTCCTGCGTCGGCCGCGGCATCGGCGACCCAGACGATGAGCGGACGGCCGCCCACGTGGGTGCCCGGCTTGTCCGCCCCGCCCAGCCGCCGAGCCGCACCGCCCGCGAGGACCACGGCGTCGTAGGAGGCCTCGGTCAGGCGATCCGCCGCCGCGGCGGCGGGCCCCGCCTCACTCCTGGGCATGCCCGCTCTTGCCGGTCTCCATCTCGTAGGCGCTGAGGTGCTGTTCGAGTGTCTTCATGAGCTCCCAGACCTGGCTCGGCGGGATCCGCACCCGGGACACCACCCGGGCGGGGACATGGACATAGAGTGCGCCCGCCTCGGGGTCCTCTGCCACCTCGGGTGGGCGTACCTCGGTGGCGAAGTCCAGGACGAAGCAGTCCTGCGTGCGCCACACGGACACGAAGGCGGCGTACTCCCCGACCTCGGTCTCGGGCGTCACCGTCATCTCGACCCGGTGTTCCAGAGGTTCGTCGTTCACGATCCCATTCTCACCACCTTCACCTGTCGATCCGGGCGGAACACGCCATCTCTCAGCCGCCGATGGCGGACATGGGGCGGCTGGGCTGCAGGAACGTCGGGTCGTCGATGCCGTGACCGGCCCGCTTGGTCCGTACGGCGGCGCGCCAGCGCTCGGCCAGCTCGTCATCACTCGCCCCGGACCGCATCGCGTCGCGCAGGTTCGACTCCTCCTGCGCGAACAGGCAGTTGCGGATCTGACCGTCGGCGGTGAGCCGGACCCTGTCGCACGCACCGCAGAACGGGCGGGTGACGGAGCCGATCACTCCGACCATGGCCGGGCCGCCGTCGACCAGGAAGGTCTCGGCGGGCGCGCTGCCCCGGGCCTCCGGCTCGTCCGGAGCCAGATCGTAGGCCACCGCCAGCTGGGCGAGGATCTCGTCGGCGGTCACCATCGTGTCGCGACGCCAGCCGTGCTGGGCGTCCAACGGCATCTGCTCGATGAACCGCAGTTGATATCCGCGGTCGAGGCAGTAACGCAGCAGCGGGACGGCCTCGTGCTCGTTCACATCGCGCATGAGCACCGTGTTGACCTTGACCGGGCCCAGCCCGGTCCCGGCGGCGGCGTCCAGCCCGGCGAGCACGTCCGTAAGCCGGTCCCTGTGGGCGAGCGTGCGGAAGGTCTCCCTGTCCAGGGTGTCGAGGGAGACGTTGACCCGGTCCAGCCCCGCCTCGTGGAGCGTGGCCGCCAGCCGGTCCAGCCCGATGCCGTTGGTGGTGAGCGAAACCTGCGGACGCGGCATCAGCGCGGCGGTCGCCCGCACGATCTCCGGAAGGCCTCGCCGCAGCAGCGGCTCGCCGCCGGTGTAGCGCACCTCGGTGATACCGAGGTGCTCAACGCCGATGCGGACCAGCCGTACGACCTCGTCATCGGTGAGCAGCTGGGGTTTGGGCAGCCACTCCAGGCCCTCTGCCGGCATGCAGTAAGTGCAGCGCAGATTGCACTTGTCCGTGAGAGAGACCCGGAGATCCGTCGCCACCCGCCCGAAGCCATCGACCAGCACGGGTGTCCTCCTCTTGCTGAACCTGCGAATTACTGAACCTGCGAATCGCCGCCTGTATTGCCCCAGCTTATGTCGGCCGTGCGCGATCTGCGTTCTCTGGTTCATGGAGATCACAATCCACGGCACGATATGGGGATCGCCCCCGACCTCCGGTTGACTCTCCCGAGCGGCCGGTCCACGGTGGGCATGATTTCTGAACTGAGGAGACCTCGATGGCAGGGCCGCACGAATGGCAGTTCGCCGGGACACGGGACACGATCGTCGCCCAGGAGTGGTCCCGCGGTGCGCCCCGCTGCGTGGCGGTGCTGTCCCACGGCTACGGCGAGCACATCGGCCGCTACCAGCACGTCGCCGCCGCCCTGGTCAGGCATGGTGCGGCGGTGTACGCGCCTGATCACCTCGGGCACGGGAAATCGGCCGGTGAACGCGCCCTGATCGAGGACTTCGAGGACGTCGTCACCGATCTGCGGGTCGTCGTGGAACGGGCCATCGGTGACCATCCGAGCGTGCCGGTCGTGATGATCGGCCACTCGATGGGCGGGATGATCGCGGCCCGCTACGCGCAGAGGTACGGTTCCGGGCTATCCGCGCTGGTGCTCTCCGGCCCGATTCTCGGCAAGGCGGAGGCACTCGAGTTCCTTCTCACGCTGGACCCGATCCCCGACATCCCCATCGATCCGGACACCCTCTCCCGCGAGCCCGAGGTCGGCAAGGCCTACGCCGCGGACCCCCTGGTCTGGCACGGCCCGTTCAAACGCGCCACCGTCACCGCGATCATCCGCTGCCTGCAGACCATCAACGCAGGCGGCGTTATCGATGTGCCCACCCTCTGGATCCACGGCGAGAACGACCGGCTCGTCCCGCTGGCCGACACCCGGACGGGCATCGAGGCCATCCGCGGCCGGGACCTGACCGAGCGGATCTATCCGGGCGCCGAACACGAGATCTTCAACGAGATCAACAAGGCCGTCGTCCTCGGTGACGTCCTGTCCTTCCTCGACCAGGCCCTCGCCTGACCCAGGTCATCCCGCTCCAGGTGGGCGACGTGCGCGACCGGCCGGGGCCCTAGACGATCAGCGCGTCGGCGATGGCGGCCAGACCTTCGCCCGGCCGGTCAGCCCGGTCCCCCGCCGGTGGCGGCCGCCAGATGGACGGATGGGCCGGGCGAGGGATCGTGGCTTCCGATCGGACCGCCGTCTCCGGTGGGAGAATGGTGAGATGGCCCATCTGGACGAAGACGACCCGGCCTGCGCGGTCGCCCATGGCGAAGCGCGGGCCGAGACCGGTGACCGTACGCTGGTGGCGGTGTTCGCCTCCCCGGTGGCCGACCACCTGCTGCGGTACGGCGCTGACATGGGCTTCCGCGGGATCCTGGTGGAGCCCGACCCGGATCGCGCGGCCGCCCTTCACCGGCCCGGCGTCGAGGTCGTGACCCGTCCGCCCGCCGGTCTCGACGGCGGCACGGACGTCGTGGTCACCGACCACCACCGCGCCGAACTCGGCACCGTGCTGCGGGACGTGCTCGCCCAGCAGGTCCGGTGGATCGGGGTCATGGGCAACCCACGCCACCCCGGGCCACACGTGGCGGCCCTCACCGAACTGGGTGTCCCCGCGGAGGAGATCGCCCGTGTGCACCGGCCGGTGGGCCTCAACATCGGCTCCCGCACACCTCCGGAGATCGCCATCGCGACCCTCGCGGGCCTGCTCGCCGACCGCAACGACCGGCCCGGCGGCTTCATCTTCTGAACACCCGGCGGCCGAGGGCCCGTATCGCTCAGCCGGCGACTCACCGAATGCCGTTCTGTGGTGGCGAGAGGCGTGACACGCGACTACTGAGCGGCCCGTCCCGTTTACAGATTGTCCGGGTACGGCCAGTATGCATACTTAACGGATAGTTCACCTTCCGGCGCGCAACGGTATCCGTATGACTCTTCGCGGATCCTTGAGCGCAGCGGCGTGTGCGGCCGTCGTCCTACTGGTAGCGGGGTGCGGTGGTACGTCGGGTACCGACCCGCAGGCCTCGAAGCGGATCGCCGCCGCGATGAGCACACCGACACCTGAAGTGACCGGCACACCAACACCGGATCCGGTACCGACCTTCACGGCTGCGCCGGCGCCGACCCGCAAGGCCAAGCCGAAGGCGAAAGCGAAAGCGAAGAGGCCCGCCACACACCGGCCGTCCCCGCGCAAGACCACCCCGCCCGCGTACCCCGCTGGCGCGACCGCCGTCTGCAGAGACGGCACCCTGTCGTACTCGGCGCATCGTCGGGGGACCTGTTCTCACCACCACGGCGTCGCCAGGTGGTTGTGACGCCTGGACGAGAACGGGCAACTCGTGCCCGGCCACCGGACACCCATGGCCGAACAGGTCGCGGAGGCGGCGGCCGGCTCCCACGTCGTCAAGGCGCTCAACCTCTGTCACGTCGATGTCTGGCGGATGACCCCTCCGGAGTTCGGCGGGCGGGCGCTCACCGTGCCCATCTGCGGCGATGACCCCGGCGCCCTCGCGGCCGTACGTTCGCTGATCACCGACCTGGGGTGCGTGCCCGTGGAGGGTGGAGGCCTCGACCGGGCGGGGCTGCTGGAGGCCACCGCCGCGTTCGCGATCGGCCTGCTCCTCCAGGGGGCAGATCCGCGCAGCATGTTCCCGCCGATCGAGTACGCCGCCGGCCCGCCCTCCAGGTGATGCGTCGGGAGTCCGTACCGCTCAGGCGGGTTCGTCCAGGCGGCGGCGCTGCTCGTCCGTCAGGGTCACTTCGCTCGCGCCCAGGGCCTCGTCCAGTTGATCGGTGGTGCTCACCCCGACGATCGGCGACATCGCCGGGGTCCCCCCGCTCAACCAGGCCAGGACCACCTGGTTGCGGGTGGCGCCGACCTCGTCCGCCACCTGGGCGAGCACGGCCAGCCGGCGCGTCGTGCCAGGGTGGTCGTAGACCTCCGGCAGCGGCCGGTCCGGCCTGGTGTAGGCGCCGTTGATCAGCGGCGTGTACGCCCACAGCGCCAGGTCCGGTTCGCTGCGGACGTAGTCCAGCGCTTCCGGTGATGCCAGCCGATGACCCGCGTCCAGGACCACTCCGGGACGCGGCTGCGCGTAGGAGTACCTCAGTTGCAGGGCCGTGTAGCCCGCGACTCCCAGCTCCCGGGCGATGGCCCGGGCACGTTCGACCCGCCACGCGGCGTGGTTGGAGGCGCCCAGCCGCCTCACCAGTCCGGAGGCGACGAGCTCGCCGAAGGCCTCGACCGTCTCCTCCGTGGGCACGTCGTGATCCTCCGCGTGCGCCCAGTAGAGATCGATCCGGTCGGTCCCCAGCCGCTCCAGGCTCTTACGGACCGCGTCGCGGATCACGCGGCCGGACAGGCCTTCGGCCGACTCGGGCCACTTGCCCGGCACCGTCGGCTGCTGCCGCACCTTGGTACTGATGCCTACCCGGTCGCGCATGCCCGGCCGTGCTGCCAGCCACCGCCCGATCAACAGCTCGCTCTGCCCGCCCACCCCACTCGGGTCGGCCCAGAACGCGTAACAGTTCGCGGTGTCGATCCAGGCGCCCCCACGGTCGACGAACCGGTCCAGCAACGCCATCGAGGCGGCCTCGTCCACCCTGGTGCCGAAATCCATCGCGCCCAGCACGATGT
>JAOPYO010000425.1 GCA_025964575.1 Actinomycetes bacterium | reverse complement strand
GACGAAGATCTCAGCGTTCGTGCCGCGCAGGAACAGGGCGTAGGCCGATGGTGCCATCAATGTGCCAGCAGGAGCGAGTAATGATCTCCGGAACGACGAAGGGAGTCCACGCGGTTAGCGTGAACTCCCTGGTCAGGTGGCGGAGGATGGGAGATTTGAACTCCCGATGGGCTTACACCCAAACCGCATTAGCAGTGCGGCGCCATAGACCGGACTAGGCGAATCCTCCTGGAGGCCCGCAGGCCACGCACAGGTTACCGCCCTTGGGGCCAAGCGGCAAAGCCGAATACCCAAACCGCCTTGGTCACGCTCCGTCGCGATCGGAGTAGAGCTCGCCCCCGACGGCCCAGTTCTCCTTGGGAACGTCGCGGAGCACCACCTGGACACCGCCGGGCGAGCCTCCCGAAGCTCGCACGAAGGCCTCGGTGAGCTCCTTGACCAGGGCTCGCTTCTGTTCGACGGTGCGGCCCGCCCACATGTCCACAGTGATGATCGGCATGGGCCCAACGTACTGGCGGGGCAGGGGAAGGCGCTCAGGGGGTGCCGCAGGCCTTCCGCAGCTCCGCGAACGAGCTCTGCAGCGCCTGGGTGTTCGGGACCTTGACGTTGCCCGCCGCGAGGCTGCGCATGTCGCCGGAGAGCCCGTCCAGTGCGGTGGCGGCTTTGGTCGCAGCGGACTTGACCTTGTCGTCACCGACGTTCTTCGACTCGTCGCGGAACTTCTTGGCCATGTCGGAGTAGGCCTGGGCCACCTGCTTGGGATCGCTCTGGTTCTTGCCGAAGTCGGCGATGTACTGCTTCAGGTTGTTGCAGGCGGTGGTCTTGTCTCCGCCGTTTCCACCTCCTGAGCAGCCGGAGGCGAGCAGTGCTGCGGCGCCGATGGTGAGCGCGACGAGGACCTGGGAGGCGTTTCCGCGCATGAAGTTTCTCCTAGAACGGGGGTGGTGCGCACGAGAGTAGACCGCGCGACTCCTTCACGTCCTGTGAGCAACCGATATCCGTAAGTAACTCATCCACCATATGGGACAGAAACTGACCTACATGACATCTAGCGTCGATGACACGTTCTGATACCGCATCCCAGGAGGCAGTCACATGACCGTCAAGCCGGTTCCCGAGGGCTACACCACCGTGACGCCGTGGATCATCTCCCGCGACACAGCCCAGCTCATCGCCTATGCGAAGGAGGCGTTCGACGCCGAGGAGCTCGCCCGCATCGTCGGCGATGACGGAAGCATCGGGCACGCGGAGGTACGGATCGGTGATTCGGTCGTGATGATGTTCGACGCGAAGCCGGACTGGCCGCCGACTCCCGGCTTTCTCCGCCTCTACGTCGAAGACGCCGACGCCGTCCACCGGCAGGCCGTCGCGGCCGGCGGCACCTCGGTGACCGATGTCACTCACCTGTACTTCGGTGACCGTGCAGGGCGCGTGCGCGACCCGCTGGGCAACCTCTGGTGGATCCACACCCGCATCGAGGACGTGAGCCCGGACGAGATGGCGCGACGCCTCGGCGACCCGACGTTCATCAAGGCGATGGAGTACGTCCAGAGCGCCGACTTCTTCCCGGGCCGAGCCTCCTGACTCAACCGAAAGGCGCCACATGGGCGCCACAGATCGCAGCTGAGCAGTGTCATCACTGGGCAGCCGTCTTGCACGGATCAGGCGTCACGGCAGCTTGATCACGTCCAGGTCGCCATCGCGGTACATGACCCGCAATGTTGTCTTTGAGAACTTGCCGACGGAGGTCTTGGGGACCTCGGTGATGAAGGCCCAGCGCTCGGGCACCTGCCATTTGGCCACCCGGTCGGCGATGAACGCCTGGAGATCGGAAGGACCGGTGGAGGCGCCCGGGCGAAGGACCACCGAGGCGAGCGGCCGTTCGTCCCAACGCTCGTCCGGGACGCCGATCACTGCCGCCTCGATGACGTCGGGGTGGGCCATCAAGTGGTTCTCCAGTTCCACAGAGGAGATCCACTCGCCGCCGGACTTGATGACGTCCTTGGCCCGGTCGGTGAGCACGAGGTAGCCGTCCGAGGAGAAGGTGCCGACGTCGCCGGTGCGGAGCCAGCCGTCGTGGAACTTGGCCGGGTCCTCGTCCTTGTAGTAGCTACCGGTGATCCAGGAGCCCCGGATCTCGACCTCACCGACGGCGGAGCCATCGGCCGGCATGAGAACGTCACCGTCACCGACGATGCGTACCTCCAGACCACAGAGCACCCTGCCCTGCGTCACCCGGTACTGCCAGGCCTCTTCGCCGGCGAGCCCGACCGGCGGATGGGCGATGGTCGCGAGCGGCGAGGTCTCGGTCATCCCCCATGCCTGGATGATCCGAACGCCCAGCTCGTCGAAGCCGCGCATGAGGGACTCGGGCACGGCCGAACCACCGCAGGGCACCATCCGCAGCGAGGTCAGATCCGAGCCGTTCTCCCGGGTGTGGCGGAGGACGTCGTTCCAGATGGTCGGTACGGCCCCGGCGACCGTCGGCCGCTCGCTCTCGATCAGCCGGACGAGCGGTTCGGACTGCAGGAAGCGGTCCGGCATGAGCAGTGAGGCGCCCGCCATCAGCGCGGCATAGGGCAGCCCCCAGGCGTTGGCATGGAACATCGGCACGACCGGCAGCACCTTGTCAGAGCTGTTCAGCCCCATCGCGTTGCCGGTGCACACCGTCAGGGAGTGCAGGTACATCGTGCGATGCGAATAGACCACACCTTTGGGGTTTCCGGTGGTCCCGCTCGTGTAGCACATGGCGGCCGCGGAGCGTTCGTCGATGTCCTCTGGCCAGTCGTACGACTCGGGCGCGGCGGCGAGCAGGTCCTCGTACGAGTGGAGTTCCTTGCCTGAGTCGGCCAGCGGGGTGACGTCGCCCGGTCCGACGACGATCACATGGCGCACGGTCTTGAACTCGCGCAAGACCTTGGCCAGCAGCGGGATGAGGGAGCCGTCGACGATGACGACGACGTCCTCCGCGTGGTCGGCGATGTAGATGAGCTGCTCGGGAAAGAGCCGGATGTTGAGGGTATGGAGGACGGCGCCCATCGACGGGACCGCGAGGTAGGCCTCAAGGTGTTCGGCGTTGTTCCACATGAAGGTGGCGACGCGCTGGTCGCTGTCGACGCCGAGCCCGCGGAGGGCTCCCGCGAGCCGGGCAGCCCGCTTACCGAGGTCGGCGTACGAGGTTCGGCGGGTGCCCTCACCGGTGTAGGTGTCGACGTGACTCGAGCCGAAGACGGTGGTGCAATAGCGCATGATCGAACCGACGGTCAGCGGGAAGTCCTGCATCGTGCTCCACACAGCGCGCCTCCAACTTTCAGAAGTGTTTCTAGAAGCGGATTCTTGCTCCTATGGCGCACATTGTCAGCACCACCCAGCCTGATCATGCGAACGATTGCATGATCACGAATTGGGTCGGCCCTCGGACTCATCCGGAACGGGCATGATCTCGGAGCTGGTGAGGAGGCCGGAGTAGTCGTGCTCGAGATCGGTATCGACGCGCAGTTTGGCCATGGCCCGGGAGACGGTGCTCTTGACCGTGCCGACGCTGATCCCGAGGACCTCGGCCACCTCGGCCTCGGACATGTCCTCGTAGTAGCGGAGCATCACCGCCGCCCGCTGTCGTTCGGGCAGCTTGCCGAGGGCGCGGCGGAGCAGGTCGTGGAGTTCGCTGCGCAAGGTGTGGTCGTCGATAGGCTGGTCAGGCAGTTCGTCGGTGGGGTAGACCTCGAGCTTGCGCCGCCGCCACCAGGAGATCTGCGTGTTGACCATGGCACGGCGTACATAACCATCCAGCGCCGCGCGATCGTTGATCCGGTTCCAGGCGAGGTAGGTCTTGGCGAGCGCGGACTGCAGCAGATCTTCGGCTTCTGTGCGGTCCGTGGTCAGAAGCATCGCGGTTCGCAGGAGCGCCGGCCCGCGAGTCGCGACGTATTCGCGGAACTCTTCGTGCTGCGCTGCGCTCACGTCATCACCGACCCTGGGACTCAGCTCTGACAATCGCACGATGATCGTAATTCTGGTTCAACCAAAAAGCCATATTCGGGTCAACCTGATAATGAATTACTGTACCAAGTGCATAAAACCGCACACCGAGGGACGACGAATTCCGACAAAGCCGTCGACAGTCGAAGCCTGCAGAGTCACGCTTGACACGCGGTCTCACCGGCCGCTGTGATCATGCGCGAGAGCCTGGAGTGTCCGTGCCACCACCCCGTTGCGATGTGCCACGGCGCCGTGTGCTCCGCGAAGCCGTGCTGCCCCGGCTCCCGGTGCAGTTGTCCGGCGAGCCCCCTTTGCGGGCGTTCACGGGCCGGATCCTCGATGCCAGTCCGCACCTGCTCGTGCTGCGCACCGATGAGGGCGAAGAGCTGAGGCTGCCCATGTCGGCGTCCACCACGGTGTGGCACGGCGGGCGGTCGGGACTGTTCGCGCTGCGCCCCGGCCGTGTGGCGATCGTACGGCCCGGACCGCACGTGCAGGAGGTCGAGCGGGTCTGGGTCGACATCGCCCGGGTGACGGGCACGATCGTCTCCCGGGGGCGCGACACCGTGGAGGTGGACGCGGGCCCGCATCGGGGCCCGACAAGGGTCGTGATCCCGCCTCGGACGCTGGGCCAGGTGCTGGTCCGTCATCCGCGTCTCGAACCCGGCTTTTTGATCGATGTGATCGGCACCCAGTCGGCGGAGTGCCTGGTGGCAGTACGGCCGGGGACCTCACAGCCGGGATACCGGGCCGACGACATCGCACCGCCCAAGCGGACAGGCCCGGTTCCCCGGCTCCTGAGCGGCACCGCGACCTGGTTCGGAGGGACGGGTCGCGGCGCGGCCTATCCGGCTCTCGATCCGGAGGGGAATGCCGGTGGCTGTCCGGGCGCCGCGGGCTGCACCGTGCTCCCGTACCTCTCCCTCGGCAGCGATCTCCTGCTCCGCAACGAGTGCACCGGCCAGACGTGCTCGGTTCCGGTGACCGAGTGCGGGTGTGTGGCGGCCCGTTACTGGGATCGCTGTGTCGCGTGCGGCACGTCTCCGCGCGGGCGGCTGGTGGAGCTCACCGCGCTGAGCTTCGTCGATCTGGGCGGTGAGCTGGACTCCGGCTGTTTCAACCTGACGCTCACGACGGGGTGAACCATGCTGGAAGTGCTCAGGGAAACGCAACTCTCGCTGCTGGCGGGCGTGCTGATCGCGGCAGGTCTGTCGAAGCTGCTCCTGCGCGGGCCGGAGCAGCCCACGGACGCTCGCGCCCTCGACCTCCTGCGGCACCACCGTGGGCTGAACGTCGGGGTGGCGATGCTGGAGTCCGGTCTCGGCATCGCCTTGCTGGTGACGCCACATCCTTCCGTGCGGGTCGCGACGTCCATCTGGTTCACCGCCACCACCTGGATCGTGGGGGAGCTGCGGGCCCATCGTCCAGAGGCCGGATGCGGTTGCTTCGGGGGGCTGAGCTCGACCCCGGTGGGGATCCGTCCGGTCGTCCGGTCCGTGCTGCTCACCGGAGCGGCGTTCGCGACGGTGGGCGTGCCGGTCCCGGGGACCGAGGTGCTGCGGATGAGCCTGGGCTGGCGTGGTGTCACGCTGGCCGTGGAATTGGCCGTCTTGGCCGCCCTCTCCCCGGAGATCGGCGCGCTTCTCACCCGGCGGCGCCCCTACGTGCCGTGTGAGCTGCGGACGAGCCCGTTGTGGAAGACGTACGCGACCCTGCACGCGAGTGGTGCTTGGCAGAAGTACACGCCCATGATCACGAGGTCGGAGCCTGTCCAGGTCTGGCGGGAGCTGTGCTGGCGGTTCCTCGTCTATGCGGGGCGTTCCGATGGCCAGGACGTGGAGGTCGTGTTCGCGGTGTCACTGGAGGAGGCACGCCATCCGTCCATCCAGACGGTGATTCTGGAGGCCGAGGAGAGCGATGTCGAGGACACCGGCCCCAACCCGTTCGCGGCCGTCCCTGTCTAGCTGTCTCTGGTCCCCGTTGTAGAAAGTCCTAGAAACCCGCAGATCAGGCGCTGGCGGCGTACAGGACGTCGCGCAGACCGGGGAGTGTCTCACGGTCCGCCCGCCAGACCAGACGCAAGGTCAGATCCGGCGTGGGGAAGTCCAGCCGGGAAAGCGCGCCGTTGGCCAGCTCCGCGGAGACGGCGAACTCGGGGAGCAGCGCGATGCCCAGCCCTTGGGCAGCCCAGGCGCGGGTCACGGCGACGCTGCCGGCCTGCACTCGTTCCAGCCCGGAACCCAAGATCCGTTCGGCGGCCAGCCCGAACGAGCAGCTCGGCGCGGTGAACAGCAGGCGCTGCCCTTCCAGCTCACTTCGGTCGAGCCGGCCTACGCCCAGCGGATGGGCGGGTGCGGCGACCAGCGCCAGCGGCACGGGGTCGAGGTCGAGGAACGTGAGAGGTTCCGGTGGCGGGGTGAATCCAAGCTCGCCGAGGGCCGCACCGGTGTCCAGCAGCAGCGCGGCCTCCAGCTCGCCCGCCGCGACCTCCTCGAGCAGCCGATCCCGGCTGGTCATCGGGTGGACTTCGACGGCGATGTCGGGTCTGCGTTCGGCCAGCCGGGCCAGCACGCCCGGCACCTGAGTGGCCGCGATGGTCTCCAGCGCGCCCAGCCGCAGAATGAGCCGCTGTCCGGTCACCTCGCGGCGGGCCTGCTCGGCCTGGTCGAGCAGGCGGCGCGACCAGGTTCCCAGTCGTTCGCCCGCTGCCGTGAGCCGCATGCCCTTCGGCCCGCGATCGAACAGCGCCATCCCCAGGGACTTTTCGAGCGTCCGGATCTGCTCCGAGACCGACGACGGCGCCAAGCCCAGTGCGTTGGCCGCGTCGGTGACGGTGCGGTGCCGGACGACGGCCTCGAACGTTCGCAACTGCCGTAGCTCCATGCCATCCCTCCCTGCCCACCACACATTAGCGTCCGTTCGGATATTCCGAATGCTGTGTACGGCTGCGCCGGTGGAGCCGTACGGGGGCCGGACGGAGGGTTGGGGATCAGTTCCCTCTCACTGATCCGGAGACCATGCATGACTACTTCCTCCATCGCTTCCCCTGAGCCGACCGCGATCCCGGATCGTCCATCCGGACGGACGCTCGCGCTGCTGGGGATCTCCCTGGGTTACTTCATGGTGCTGCTGGACATGACGGTGCTGTCGGTGGCGGAGCCCGACCTGACGCGGTCGTTCGGCACCTCGATGGCGGGCCTTCAGTGGGCGGTGACCGGGTACACCGTCGCGTTCGCCGCGCTGCTGCTGTCGGCGGGGGCGGTGGCGGACCGCTTCGGCGCGCACCGGGTGTTCCGGATGGGCATCACCGTCTTCGGCGTGGGCTCCTTGCTCAGTGCCGCGGCGCCCAGCCTGTGGACACTGGTGCTGCTGCGGGCGGTGCTCGGAATCGCGGCCGCGGCCTGCGTGCCGGCTTCGATGGCGATGATCGCACGACTTTATCCACAGCCTGTGGACAGAGCTCGGGCGGTGGCTTCCTGGGCGGCGATCAGCGGTGCTGCAGTCGCCACAGGCCCCATCGCGGGCGGTTTCCTGGTCGATCTCGCCGGTTGGCGCAGCATCTTCCTGATCAACGTACCGCTCGCCGTCGTGGTCCTGATCATGACCGCGGGCCGGTCGGTGCGGTGCCCCTCCGGGGATCGGCCGATCGACTGGACGGTCCAACTCGTCGCCTGCGCGGTGCTGGCGCTACTGACCGATGCGCTGATCGCGGCAGGCTCCGCCGCGTGGCCGCAGACCCTCTGGGCAGGTGCCGGAACGATGCTCGCCGTGGTCGTCTTCGTGGTGCTGGAACGCCGGAGCACGGCTCCCGCACTGTCTCCAGCGGTGCTGCGGGCCCGGGGGATCCCGGCAGGTCTGCTGGGCGGGGCCGCTGTGAACTTCGCCCTCACCGGCGCGCTGTTCTTGCTGCCACTGCTGTTCCAGCAGCAGCGGCGGCTCAGCCCGATCGAGACCGGCCTGGCGTTTCTGCCGCTCACCCTGCCCTTCGCCGTCAATCCGCTGGTGACCGGCCGGATCGTGGCCCGGGTGGGAGCCCGGCCGCCGGTGCTGACCGGGCTGGGGCTGCTCACGGCCGGCGGCGGCGTGCTCGGCTATGGGGCCCTGAACCAGTCGCCGTACGCGGTGCTCGCGATCGGCCTGGTGCTCTCCGGGTACGGGGTGTCCCTCGCGCTCCCCGCCCTGGCCACCACGGTCCTCGCGGCGGCGCCCGAGGGAATGGCGGGGGCCGCCGGCGGACTCTTCAACGCGACTCGCCAGGTCGGCGCCACCCTGGGCGTGGCCCTCATGGGCGCCTTCGTCGGCAGCGACACGAACTCGGGTCAGGGCGCGGCCTACGCGCTCTTCCTGTCCGCCGCCGTCTGCGCGGCCGCGGGACTCACCATCGCCAGAGACTCTGATGGAGTCTCTCCAGCTCTCTAGCAGACTCTTTGCCTAACTCTAGAGAGCCGTAGAGAACCCGACAATCCGCCATTGCCGAATCTATGGCTCTCTAACCTTCTGGCTAGAGAGTCATAGATTCTCATGACAAGCACGCTCGATCGCGTTCTCTACCTCTCTCTAGAGTCCACGCTAGAGAGAGGTAGATCTTTGTAGCGGGTCGAGCCGGCTCAGGCGGGTTGGGCCCGGAGGAACTTGCCGAAGTGCGGGACGGTGAAGGCCACCAGACCACGTTCAGCGCTGTAGATGAGGCCCTTCTTGATCAGACCGTCCCTCGCCGGGGACAGGCTGGACGGCTTGCGGCCGAGTTCGTCGGCGACGGATGAGGTGGGCACCGGGTCATCACCAAGCCCGGCCATCGCCCGCATGTAGTCCCGCTCGGCCGGGGTGGCGCGCTCGTACCGGCTGCCGAAGAATCCGACGGCGAGTTCGCTCTCGGCCTCCGGGGCGGCCACTTTGATGTCATCTGCAGTGATCGGGGTCTCCGGGGCGATGTCCCAGGCGACCTTGGCGTAGGCCTGGACGAAGTAGGGATAGCCGTCCGCCGCGTCGTACAGCAGATCGAGGGCGTCCTGCGTGAACGTCACCTCTTCCCGCTGAGCCGGTAGGAGCAGCGCCAGATCGGCGGAGTCCCGATCGAGCCGGTCGATCCGGCAGTAGCGGAACAACCGCTCGGAGTAGGACTTGCTGGCCGACAGCACCGCCGGCAGATGCGGCAGCCCGGCGCCCACCACGATCAGCGGTCCGCCCGACTGCGACAGCTCATGGCAAGCGGCACACATCGCCGAGACGTCGTCGGGCGGGATGTCCTGCATCTCGTCGACGAACAGCCCGATGCCGACACCCAGATCGGTGGCCACCGAAGCGGCGTCGACGAACAGCTCGGTGAGGTCGATCTCCAGGTCACCGGAGTCGGCGCGGCCGCGTCTGGCGGGCACGTCGATGCCCGGCTGCCAGCGGTGCACCGAGCTCTTCTTGCCTCCCGGATCGGGCTCGGCCTGAGCGAAGGCCTTGAGCACGCCGAGGAACTCCTCGATCCGGTCCGGCGCCCGATGCCGGGGGGCCAGCTCCCGGATCGCCATGTGCAGTGCGGCGGCGACGGGCCGGCGGATCGACTGGTCCGGTCGGGCCTCGATCTTGCCGGTGCCCCACAGCCTCTGGATCGCCATCGAGCGGAAGGTGTTGAGCAGCACGGTCTTACCGACACCGCGCAGCCCAGTGATGATCATGCTGCGCTCCGGACGGCCACGAGCCACCCGCTCCAGCACGACCTCGAACTGCTGCAGTTCCCGGTCCCGGCCGGCCAGCTCGGGCGGGCGCTGGCCCGCGCCGGGGGCGTAGGGGTTCCGCACAGGGTCCACGCTCTCGGACTGTATTAGCTGATATAGCTGAGGCCGTAGATTTGGATAGACAGTCGTACGGCGTGTCGCACGGCCGACCCGCCGCACTGGACACCGCGCCACCCCCGGAGCCACGAAAGTCGCCATCATTGCCCGCCTCCCCAGGCGTGGCCGCACCAGCTCCTGGTCCCGCTTCGCCCGAACGAACAGGTCGAACCCCTGTTCGATGATTCGAACACACTAGCGCACACCGAGAAGCCGCGTCACTTGGATCGCAGTAACCGATTCGAAAATCTCTTCGGGTTGATTGCACCGAACCGAGTGCCCACCAGACCGGGTCCGGGTAGCCGGATGGCACAATGATCGATTCCCGGTGGGGATGAGTAGTTGAATGTTAAACCAGCGAGTAGACTGTTGACATGTCGGAGACCCGCTGGCTCGACCCCGCCCAGCAACGAGACTGGCGTGCCTACATCGAAGGCAGTGTCAGGCTGCATGACCTGATCGATCAGTCTCTCAAATCCACCCATGGTTTGTCCGGCGCCGAATACGAGATTCTCGTCCAGCTGTCGGAGGCCGAGGGCCACCGGCTGCGCATGGCCGAGCTCGCGGAGTTCGCCAGCCAGTCGCGGAGCAGGCTCTCGCATACCTGCGGCCGGCTCGAACGCAAGGGCCTGGTGCGCAGGGAGAACTGCCCGGATGACAAACGTGGTGTGTTCTGCCGCCTCACGGACGAGGGCTTCTCCACGCTGGAGAGCGCAGCCCACGACCATGTGGCGACGGTCCGAAAGTTCTTCATCGACGTCATCGAACCCACGGACCTCGAGGCCATCGGCCGGGCCTTCACCGCCATCGCCCAGCAGATCCAAGCCGCCCGTTAGGGCGGTCCGGTGGATCTCGATCTACGGAACACGCCCTAGGGGTTGATGCCGGTCAGATAGCCGGCCGACAGCAGGGTCAGGGCGAGCCACCCCATCATCAACCCGAATCCGTACGGCCGGCACGCCCCGCGCACATGCCAGGCCAGCAGGCTGCCCAGCCCGAATGCGAGCAGCAGCAGGATCAGAGCCTGCGGCGCCGGGCTGCTCGATGCGGTCGTGGTCAGCGGCGCCCACATCATGATGGCGTCGACCAGCGCGAAAGTAGCGATGCCGAAAGCCGAGATGGCCAGGTCGCGGCAGCCTGGCAGCTCTCGCGGCTGCCAGACGATCCGAGGTCCTCTCTCGGCATGCAGGGGCTCCATGCCGAAGAGATCATCTTCGAGAGTCTTCTCTGGGTCCGTCATGGTGCGGGTTCCCTACCTGTGGTGATACCTGCACGCTAACGAAGACCACCCGCTCCGTCCCCCTATTACAGCGATGTAGTGCCTCGACATGTAACCTGGAGGATGCATCGAACACTCACCGTCGCGATGGTCGTCCTGACGATCGCGACTCCAATGACCGGTTGTGCCCACAAGGCGAAGGCGACCAGCGCGCCCCCGCCCACGGTCACCACCTCAGCATCGACCGAAGTAACCCCGACGGGGACGCCCGTCAGCACACCTGTGAGGAAGCGCGCCACGCCGGCCACCACGTCCGCGGCCACCCCGCCGCGTTTCACGGCGGCGATCTCCAAGGTGTCCCGGGCGAACGTGAAGTACTCCTGGCACCAGGGCTGCCCGGTGCCGATCTCGGCGCTACGTCTGATCAAGATGACCTACTGGGGTATGGACAAACAACCGCACCCCGGCCAGCTGATGGTCAACGCCTCCGTGGCGACCGACGTCGTCAAGGTGTTCAAGAAGCTCTACGAGGGGCGTTATCCCATCCGGCGGATGGAGCTGATCGACGTCTACAAGGGCAGTGACTTCGACTCGATCGAGGCCGACAACACCTCGGCGTTCAACTGCCGCAACGCCGAGGGCTCCAGCTCGTGGTCACAGCACGCGTACGGACTGGCGATCGACATCAACACGTGCGAGAACCCGTACGTCACCGCCAGCGGGGTGGTGGCCCACAAGAACTGCGTCAAGTTCAAGGACCGGTCTCGGCGAGACCCCGGGGTCATCCACAATGGCGACCAGGTCGTCCGAGCCTTCGCGGCCATCGGCTGGGGCTGGGGCGGCACCTGGAACGGGACGAGGGACTACCAGCACTTCTCCAGCAACGGCCGCTGATCGGAGCGCCGACCACAAAGCCGTCCACAGGTTGTGGATAACTCGGATCACACCCTCGTCGGGCGTGGTCTGGTCGTATGCGGCAGCCGGGCGATCTCACCCAGGGTGCGACCGTCCCGTTCCCGGAGCGCCTTTGAGGACAAGGTTCTGCCGGGGCCACCGGTTACAGCATGGAGAAGACGACCGCCAGGACGACCACGACGACGATCACGGCGACGCCGCCGATGATCAACCCGACATTGGTCCGCGGCGGCGCCGCAGCCTCGCCTTCGCCCTTCTGGACGAAGGCCCGGAACTGCTGCGTGTTCCTGGCTGGATCAACCTCGTTCTCAGGCATGCGCATGAGGGTAACCGAAGATCACACTCTTGGGGACCGGCGTCCAAGATCGCAGTGACCCAGTGTGGCCAGCAACGCTCCACCCTTACGTCGCCGTACTACGCTCGTCGACCAGCGCTCCCGAAGCGTAAATACCTCGGCCGCACTCTTCGACAAATGGCGGCCACGAACTCCCGAATCCCATTCGCTTACCTTCATCTAGGACGAGCGGCCCCCACGTCCACCGAATAACCGTCAACCCCGAAACAAACTGATAAACGGGCGCTGACAGGTTTGCAAGGTAACAATAGATGACTGCAAGCGGTATTGCCCGTGTTCGCGGGGGCATGCTGGTATTACCCTTTGAGGAATTAGCCGCTATCGGCCCGTGGTCGCCATGGTCACCCGTCTGCTCCCTGACCGGTCGGGCTCATCAGCCCCGGTAGTGGGCGCACAGCCCCCCTGGAGTAATCTCATGAATTCCCTTCGTCGCACCGGTGCCGTGTTCTTCCTGGGAGCCGGACTACTCACCGCGAGTGCGGCCCCCGCCGCGCTGGCCGCCCCGGCGGACGGATATGTACGGCTCGCGCACCTGTCCCCCGACACCCCCGCCGTTGACGTCTACCTCTACTCGCTCGGCAAGAAGACGCCACGCCTGGTACTCAGGCACGTCGCCTATGGCGCGCTCTCCCCGTACCAGCGACTGGGCACCGGCGCCTACACGGTGGCCATGCGGCCGGCCGACGCCGCGGCCTCCAGTCCCCCGGTGCTGTCGACGGACGTGCGGGTGGCCGGCGGTCAGGCCTACACCGTCGCGGGCGTGGGCCCGTACAAGGGCATCAAGCTGCAGGTGCTGGAAGACTCGGCCAGCATCCCCACCGGCCGCGCGGGACTACGTGTCATCGAGGCCTCGCTGAAGGAACCGACGGTGGACGTGACCGCCGGTGGCAACAGCTTCGCCAAGGGTCTGCGCTTCGCGGCGATCACGCCGTACCGCTCGATGCCCGCGAAGACGGCGGCGGTCAAGGTGACCGGCGGATCCGGCTCACCCGCCACTACGAAGGTGCCGCTGACGGCCGGTTCGATTCATACGATCGTGGTGCTCGACGGGCCGTCCGGGCTGAAGCTGCTCGACCTCAGTGACACGGTCAGGGGGAAGGCGACACCGCGCGGAGGCGTGGACACCGGGCTCGGCGGGCTCGCACCCTCACCTCACCAGGACTCCGGCTTCTGGGCCGTCGCCGCCGCCGCGCTGGCCGGCCTGGGCGGTCTCGGGCTCGGCCTGGTCCGGCTCCGCCGCCGCCGTGTCTGACCCTGCCGCCGCAGGGGTACCAGCCGTACGACCGGCAGGCGTACGGGTCGCGAGCGCCGGCGTCGGGGTCTTCCTCCTGCTGGCCGGACTGGCGGGCTGCGGCGGCTCATCTCGGGCCGCGACGGCCAGGCCCCCCGGCTGGTCGGCGGTGCCGGGGCAGGTCGCCGCGGAGCCGACCGCCACACCCGGCCCGGCCCATGCGCCACCGGTGGAGGTGAGCATCCCGTCCATCGGGGTGCGCAGCAGGCTGGACGCGTTGGCGATGGACGCGCAGGGGGTGCTGTCGCCGCCTCCGGAACCGGCTCGGGCGGGCTGGTTCTCCGGCGGTGTCCGGCCGGGTGATCCCGGTCCAGCGGTGATCGCGGGGCATGTGGACTCCCGCACCGGATCGGCCGTCTTCACGAAACTGGCCACATTGCGGCCGGGCGCGGCCGTCATTGTCACCGACACCACCGGTCGGACGGTCACATTCACCGTCGATCTGGTGCGGACCTACCCCAAGGCGGGATTCCCCACCAGCGACGTTTACGGTGCCACCCCGGACGCTGAGCTCCGGCTGATCACCTGCGGAGGCGACTTCGATCATTCTCGGGGCCACTACAACGACAATGTGGTGGCGTACGCGAGCGTGACCGACTGACAGAATGGCGGATATCGTCCTCCTTATGGCCGAGGTGCCTGGGCAACTGATCGCCGGACGATACCGGCTTGTCGAAGAGGTCGGCCGAGGCGGGTTCGGCGCCGTATGGCGCGCTCGTGACGAACACCTCCGCCGTGACGTGGCCGCCAAGTTGATCTTCCTGCCCTCGCACCTCACCACGGGCCAGCGCCAGGAGCAGAGCGACCGGAGCATGCGAGAGGCCCGGTCCGCGGCCCGGCTCGACCACCGCAATGTGGTCGCCGTCTATGAGGTCGTCGAGCACGACGGCTCTCCATGGATCATCATGGAGCTCATCCGGGGTCGTTCCCTGGACGCCATCGTCAAAGCGGGGGGACCGCTGCCGCCCAGGCGCGTCGCCGCCATAGGCCTGGAGATCCTGCAGGCCCTCCGGGCCGCCCACGCGGCCGGGGTCATCCACCGGGACGTCAAACCCGCCAACGTGCTCATCAGCGAGCACCGCGTGGTGCTCACTGACTTCGGTATCGCCACCATCGAGGGCGACGCCTCCATCACCCAGTCCGGCCTGGTCATGGGGGCACCTGCGTACACGGCGCCGGAGCGGGCCCGCGGCGAGCAGGCGGTGGCCGCCTCGGACCTGTGGTCACTCGGCGCCACCCTCTACTTCGCCGTGGCGGGCCATCGCCCCTACGCCGGAGCCAACCCCAACGCGGTGTTCCACTCGATCCTGACGGGCCCTGCCGCGCAGACCGACAAGGCCGGGGCCCTGGCACCCGTCTTGGCCGGGCTGTTGTGCAAGGACCCGGCTGAGCGCTTCACCATCGAGATCGCTTCCACACTGCTGGCCGACATCCTCGGCGTCCGGCCACCTGACGCCGACGACTCCCCGGACGAGACGGACTCGAAGCACTGGCCTGCCGATGCCCCGACCGACCCCCACCGCAGCCCCCGTCGCTCGTTCAACCACCGGCGCCGCCGTACCGCCGCCGTCGGCGGCGGGCTCCTGCTGACCGGGCTGGTGCTGCTCAGCGGGGTCGTGTGGGCGAACGTTCAGGATCGCCCCGGCTCGGCGCACAAGGCCATGCGGGCGGCGACACCGCCCGGGGCGCGCCTCGTGGCCACGCTGACCGGCCCTCAGGGCGATGTGAACACCGTGTCGTTCAGCCCCGACGGCAAGACCCTCGCGGCCGCCGGCGAAGACCAGACCGTGCGGTTGTGGAACGTCCCGGACCACACACCCCTGAACAGCCTGACCGGCCACGGCGGCACCCTGTTCGCCACCGCCTTCAGCCCCGACGGCAAGATCCTGGCCGCAGCCGGCTACAACAACCGCGTCGAGCTGTGGCGCGTCGGGGACCACGCCCAGATCGGCACACTCCATACTCCGGGGAACGGCGTCGGCACTCTGGCCTTCAGCCCCGACGGCGAGACCCTCGCAGGCGCCAGCGACGACGCCGTACGGCTGTGGAACATCGCCACCCGACGTGCCACGACACTCCCCACCGGCACGGACAATGTGTTCACCACGGCCTTCAGCCGCCATGGCACCCTGGCCATCGCCGGAACCCAGACCGTACGGTTCTGGAACACCGGCCAGACCAGGGCCACCACACTCACCGACGTCACATCGACGGTGAACGCGATGGCCTTCAGCTCGGACGGGCAGATCCTGGCCTGCGGGGGCGCGGACGGCCGGGTGCGGCTGTGGGACATCTCCTCCCGCACGCTCCTCGGCACCGTCACCGGGCAGGGCAAGAGCATCAAGGCCGTCGCGTTCAGCTCCGACGGCAGCCTCCTGGCCAGTGCCGACGGCGACACCGTCCTGCTGTGGAACACCACCACCCGGGCCCGGGTCGCCGTCCTCAGCCGCCACGTGGGCGTGGTCAACGCGGTCGCGTTCAGCCCGCAGGGATGGCTGCTGGCCGCTGCCGGTGCCGCCGTGGATCTCTGGGACGCCGGCCGCATCGCCCGGCCGCCTAACTGATCACCGGTGGTTTAGAAGCCATCTCTGCGGCGACAAACAAGGAAATCCAAATGGGGCCCTACTAGACCCCTTGAAAGGAACCCGACATGTTGCTTATCATCGCTGTCCTTCTGCTCGCGCTCCTGCTTGGCGGGCTGGGGTTCGCCTCGCACGTGCTCTGGTGGATCGCCGTCGTCGTGCTGGTCGTCTGGGTGCTGGGCTTCGTCCTCCGCTCGGCCGAGACCGGGGGCCGTCCCCGTGGTCGCTGGTACCGCTGGTAACGCGGTGGGTCGCTGGTACCGCTGGTGACGCTGGTGACGCTGGTGACAAACGCCCGCGAACCCACCGGGCCCCGCCGGATCCCAGGATCTCGGCGGGGCCTCCTGCCTCAGGCCCGGTCCTCTGCTATCTGGCCGGCGCGCAGCGCACGCTGGAGCCCGCTATCGTTATCCTCGATCCACGTGGAGGATTCGCATAGTGGACTAGTGCAGGCGCCTTGAAAGCGCCCAGGGCTGGTGACAGTCCTCGTGGGTTCGAATCCCACATCCTCCGCCTCTAACGGCCGCCGATCTTGAGGTGAGCCACCTTTCAACCGGCTTCGAGAGGTCGCTCACCTCAAGATCGGCGCGGATCCGTTTTCGTGAGAGCCGAGTCCGCAGTAGCGTGAGGCGCATGTACGCGATCGAGATTCGCGAGCCCGGCGGGCCGGACGTCTTGGAGTGGACCCATGTCCCGGATCCGGTGCCCGGCCCGGGCGAGGTCCTCATCGAGGTCGCGGCGAGCGCCGTCAACCGGGCCGATCTGCTGCAACGCCAGGGCTTCTACCCACCGCCGAAGGGGGCTCCGCCCTATCCGGGCATGGAGGCCTCTGGACGGATCATCGCGCTGGGCGAGGGGGTCACCGGCTGGCAGGTGGGCGACGAGGTATGCGCGCTACTCGCCGGCGGCGGCTATGCCGAGAAGGTGGCAGTTCCGGCGGGGCAACTGCTGCCGGTCCCCCGAGGGGTGAGCCTGGTGGAGGCGGCGGCGCTGCCGGAGGCCGCCTGCACGGTCTGGTCCAACATTTTCATGATCGGCGATCTGAAAGACGGCGAGACCCTCCTCGTTCATGGGGGGGCCAGCGGCATCGGCACGATGGCGATCCAACTGGCCAAGGCCGCCCGGGGAGCCAAGGTCCTGTGCACGGTGGGCAGCCCGGAGAAGGCCGCGCGCTGCCGGGAACTCGGAGCGGATGTCACCATCGACTACCACGACGAGGACTTTGCCGAGGCCGGGCCATATGACGTGATCCTGGACATCATCGGCGCCAAGTACCTTGAGCGGAACGTGAGATCACTCGCTACCGGCGGACGGCTGATGGTGATCGGACTGCAGGGCGGGACGAAGGCCGAGCTCGACCTCGGCGCACTACTGACCAAGCGAGCCGCCGTGCATGCAACCTCGCTACGGGGCCGTCCGTTGGAGGAGAAGGCCTCAATCGTGGCCGCGGTTCGGGAGAATGTTTGGCCACTGATCGAGTCCGGATCCGTACGGCCGGTCATCGACCGGAGACTTCCGATGGCCAAGGCCGGGGAGGCTCATCGGATCCTGGAGAGCAGCGCTCACGTCGGCAAAATCCTTTTGGAGATTGAGAGAATATGAACCACCCCCTGAACAACGGACCTGAGCAGGACCCACACGTCCTCGTGGTCGGGCCGGACGGCATCGGGGCCGGCGGAGACGACGAGGACCGGCCGATCACCGAGCTGATCGGGCAGCCGGCCAAGGTCATGCGGATCGGCAGCATGATCCGGCAGCTGCTGGAGGAGGTGAAGTCGGCCCCGCTGGACGAGGCGAGCCGGGCTCGGCTGGCCGGCATCCACGCGTCGTCGATCAAGGAGCTCGAGGACGGCCTCGCTCCCGAGCTGATCGAGGAGCTGGAGCGGCTGTCACTGCCGTTCGCCGAGGAGGAGGTGCCCAGCGAGGCGGAGCTGCGGATCGCCCAGGCTCAGCTGGTCGGCTGGCTGGAGGGCCTGTTCCACGGCATCCAGACCACGCTGTTCGCTCAGCAGATGGCGGCCCGCGCACAGCTGGAGCAGATGCGCCGCGCTCTGCCGGCCGGTCTGCTGCCCGGTGGTTCCGATGAGCAGACCCCTTCCCCCTCTTCGGGTCCCTACCTTTAAGGGAAAAGACGCTCCAGCACCTGGGCGACCCCGTCGTCGTCGTTGCTGGCCGTATGGCCGCCGACCATGGCGAGGACGTCCGGGTGTGCGTTCGCGACCGCATACGACCTGCCGGCCCACATGAGCATCGGCAGGTCGTTCGGCATGTCGCCGAAGGCGACCACGTCGGCGGCCAGGACTCCGCAGTCCGTGCAGAGGTCGGCCAGTGTGCTCGCCTTGTTGACCCCCTGAGCGCTCATCTCCAGCAGCCCGCGCCCTGACGAGTGCGTCACCGTGACGAGCTCACCGACGGCCTTCTCGGCCCTCTCCATGAGCGAATCCGGGTTGGCATTGGGGTGGAAGGCGAGCAGCTTGGTGCCCGGCAGGCTCACCAGCGTCTCGCCGTCGACCGGCCGGCCGCCGAGCGCCTCGGCGTCCCAGCGACTCAGGTTGTAGCGGGCTTCGAAGACGAACCCGTTCCCGTACTCGACCGCGAAGGTGAACTCCGGGACCACCGCTCGCAGCAGTTCCACCACCTCCGCGATCACGTCGGGCTCGATGAGGTGGGTCCGTACGATCGTTTCGGTGTGCAGGTCGTAGACCAGGGCGCCGTTGGCGCAGATGGCCAGGCCACGATGGTCGACAGCGTCGGTGATCTCGTTCATCCAGCGCGGCGGCCGTCCGGTGACGAGCACGAGCGTCGCGCCCGCCTGCTCGACCCGTTCGAGCGCCGCGGCCGTACGAGCGGAGATCGTGCCGTCGGAGCGCACGACGGTGCCGTCAAGGTCGGTGGCGATGAGACGCGGAGTGAGATCAGACATATCGATCTCAGTGTGCCGTGATATGGCCGATGACCGTAAGGGGAATCCATCGGTCTCTCAACGCTTGATCGGCTCCAGGACCTCGCGGCCGAGGTACTTCTGCAGGGCCTTGGGGACCCGTACGGAGCCGTCGGCCTGCTGGTGGTTCTCCAGAATCGCGACGATCCACCGGGTGGTGGCCAGCGTGCCGTTGAGCGTGGCGACCGGCTGCGTCCGCCCATCCTGCTCATTGCGCGCCCGTACCGACAGTCGGCGAGCCTGGAACTCGGTGCAGTTGGAGGTCGACGTCACCTCGCGGTAGGCGTTCTGCGTCGGCACCCACGCCTCACAGTCATACTTGCGGGCGGCGCTGGAGCCGAGGTCGCCGGCCGCCACGTCGATCACCCGGTAGGGCAGCTCGACCTTGGCGAGCATCTCCTTCTCCCAGCCGAGAAGCCGCAGATGTTCCTGGTGCGCGTTGGCCGGGTCGCAGTAGGAGAACATCTCGACCTTGTCGAACTGGTGCACCCGGATGATGCCGCGGGTGTCCTTGCCGTACGAGCCGGCCTCGCGACGGAAGCAGGACGACCAGGCCACATAGCGCCTCGGCAGATCCGAGATGATCTCGTTCATGTGGTAGGCCGCGAGGGGCACCTCGGAGGTGCCGACCAGGTAAAGGTCGTCGTTGGGCAGGTGGTAGACCTCGTCGGCGTGAGCGCCCAGGAAGCCGGTGCCCTCCATGGCCTCGGGCTTGACCAGCACCGGCGGGTACATCGCGGTGAAGCCCGCCTCGATGGCCTGCTCCATGGCCAGGTTGAGCAGCGCCAGCTGGAGCTGGGCACCGATCCCGGTCAGATAGAAGAACCGGGCCCCGGAGACCTTGGCGCCGCGTTCCATGTCGATCGCGCCGAGCCTCTCGCCCAGCTCGAGATGATCCTTCGGCTCGAAGTCGAAGACCGGCGGCTCGCCGATGTGTTCGAGCACGACGAAGTCCTGCTCACCGCCCGCCGGGGCACCATCCTCGATCACATTGGGCACGGTCCTGAGGACCGCGTTGAGCTCTTCCTCGAGCCGGCCGGCCTCGGACTCGGCCTCCTTGACCTGCTGGGACAGCTCCTTGGCTCGGTCGAGCAGCTGCTGCCGCTCGTCGCCCTGAGCCCTGGAAACCGACTTCCCGATGCTCTTCTGCTCCGCACGCAGCTGCTCGAAACTGGTGAGCGCGCCGCGGCGGCGCTCCTCCAGCTGCAGCAGAGTGTCGACGACGGCATCGTCCTCGCCGCGGGCACGCTGTGAGGCGCGCAGGCGGTCGGGATCCTCTCGAAGGGCTCGCAGGTCAATCACGTCCCTGAGGTTACCGCTCCGACCCCCCTGCCCGCCTCCGAGTAACCCGCCTAAGCCGAACCGCCGCGAACGGGATGATCCCCGCCCATTTCGCTCGGAAGTGTCTTATACGGCGTCGTCAGGCGTGGCCGGCGCGAATTGATTGGAGCCAGGCGGCGGCCTCGGTGAAGTCGGCTTCGTGGGTGCCACGGCGGATCTGGGGGGCGATCTTGTCGGCGCGCGGATACGAACCCAGGAATCGCAGGTCGGCGCAGACCCGGCGCAGACCCATCAGGGCCTCGCCGGTCCGGGCGTCGGAGACATGGCCCTCGAAGTCCATCCAGAAGAGGTACGACCCGAGCCCGGCGCCGGTGGGCCTGGACTGGATGAGGGTCAGGTTGATGCCGCGGACGGCGAACTCCGTGAGGATCTCCAGCAGCGCACCCGGGTGGTCCTCCCCGATGAACGCGACCACGGTCGTACGGTCCGTACCCGAGGGTTCCGGCGCGGCGCAGGGGCGCTCGAGCACGACGAACCGGGTCACGGCGTCGGCGACGTCGTGAATCTCGGTGGCGAGCACCGACAGGCCGTAGCGGGCGGCCGCGAACTCACCGG
>JAOPYO010000397.1 GCA_025964575.1 Actinomycetes bacterium | reverse complement strand
CGCCGATGAGCCGGACGTCCAGGCCGCGATCGCCGAGTGCGGAGGTCAGCCGGCCCGCCTCGCGCTCGATGTCGGCGAGGGGCACGGCGGCGGTCATGCCGGCTCTCCGATCACCAGGCGGTGGATCGTGTCGTAGTGCTCGGTCCTGGCCGCCTCGCTGGGGACGTTGTAGCTCTTCTTGCCCAGTACCTCGGCGAGGTGGAAGCCGATCAGGCTCAGCGGCAGCGCGGCCAGCAGCGGCGAGAACTCCTCGGTCAGTCCTGGGGCCAGCGGCAGGTGCAGCGCCGGCAGCTCCGGCTCCACATCGCTGACGACGATCGGATGGGCGGCGATGTAGTCGAGCTCGCTGAGGATCTCACCTGCCCGGTCGAAACTGGCCCCGGACGGCGCGACCAATACCACCGGCGTGCCGGCGGAGCTGATGAAGTACTCCTCGTGTGCCCACTCCTCGAGGTTGGTACTCACGCCGAGCAGCTGCGGACCCTCGAACAGCTTGGCCGCACCGAACTTGGCCGATGCCTCGTTGGGGCCGCCACCGAGGAAGGTGATCCAGGGTTCCCCCGCCAGCGAACGGGCCGCCTTCTCGGCCGGCCCGGCGCAGGCGGCCAGGGTCTGCTCGGCCAGGGCGGGAACGGTGCCCAGCGCCGTACGGGCCGCATCAACGTTGCGCCCCCTGGCCACCGCCCAGCGCAGCGCGAGGTCGGTGAGGGTCGTGACCATGGCGAGGTAGGTGCTGGTCCCGGGCGAGAATCCCAGGGTCGGCACCTCGATCGGGAGCACCAGGTCGGCGGCCCGTGCCAGTGCCCCGCTCTCGTTGTTGGTCAGGGCGATGGACAGGGCACCGAACCGGGTGGCCTGCACCGCCGCCTCGGTGGTCCGTCCCACCTTGCCGGAGAACGACACGCAGAGCACAGCGCTCCGCGGCGGAAGGTAGCGCACCTCGTAGCGGGCGAAGTCCAGCGCGTGCACGGCTCGCGCGTTGACGCCGGCATGCCGCTGGAAGGCCAGCGCGGTCGCCTGGCCGGCGAAGCAGGAGTCACCGCAGCCGACCAGGAAGAGGTTCTCGATGCCCTGTCCGGCCAGGGCATCGGCGATGCGCCGCACGTGGCCGCCGGCGTCGGTCAGCCGTTCGGCTATCACCTCGGGGATCATCGCGATCTCGCGACGCATCACGTCGATCTCGTACGGGGTGTCCGCCTCGGCCGGTCTGGGCGGCGGCCCGCCGGTGAGCGCGGCGAACCGTTCCCTGGCGGTGACCGGGTCGAGCCCGGCGAGGGTCAGTGAACCGAAGCCCTCGATGGCCCACGCCGCGGTCGCCGCGCCACGCCGTACGGCGTTGGGCAGCGACAGGCCGGCCCCCAGTGCGGCGGCCAGTGCCCCGCAGAACGTGTCGCCGGCCCCGGTGGTGTCCGCGACATCCGCCCGATAGGCCGGAATCCACTCCGCGGGCCGGTCACCGGCGTCGATCAGCGCTCCATCGGCGCCGAGCTTCACCACTACGGCGGGCACGCCCCGCTCACGCAGCTCGGCGGCGGCCCGCGCCGGATCGTCGTAGCCGACCAGGTCGGCGAGCTCCTCCCTGCTGGGCACGAAGACGTCCGCGCGCCGCGCCAGGTCAAGGACGCTGTCCGGATCGCCGCGCCAGTCCTCGTGCGTGTCCACCGTGATCAGGGCATCCGGTGCCTGCTTGCGGACATGCTGGACGATGGCCGTGGCCGCGGGCAGCGGCATCGCGGCGACGTGCACCACCGGCGCCGGGTCCGCCCGCAGCCACTCGGCCGGGATGTCCTCCGGTCGTACGGCCACCTCCCGAGACCGTTCCGGCGGGGTGCGGTAGAGCCACCGTCGCCTGCCATCCTGTTCGTAGATCACCCAGTTGCGGACGGTGGGGCCGTCGATCCCGCGGACCCCCGCGGTGTCGATCTCCAGCCCGTCGAGGGTCTCCAGCACCGCCGGTGGGAGGTCGTCCCCGCGGCGGGCGACCACGGCGACGACGGAGTTCCACAATCGTGCCGCCATCGCCGCGTACACCGCGTTACCGCCGAGGCAGCCCATCCGTACCGTACCGTCGGGTCGTACGACGTCATCGATGGTCAGGTTGCCGATCACGAGTACGGGCCTGGTGTGTGCGGTATCGGTCGGTTTCATAAGGGGCGGCTCCTCCACGTGATCGGGCGAACGACGGTCGATGTTTGTGGGCGGTCACTCCGGCGGGATCTCCCGGTAGACCAGGCTCAGGTCGACGCCCCGGCTCCGGTTGATCAGGTGTGCCGCGACGTACCACAGGGCTCCGCTGACGACCACGCCGAACATGAACCACAGCGACAGTGTTCTGGTGACCGCGAAGGTCGCGTTGATCGAGTCGTTGAAGATGAAGATGACCATCAGCGCGCCCAGGGCCAGCACGCCGCCCGCCCCGGCCAGTGCTACGACCGGGACGCCGAGGAGGCGCCTACCCCCGGCCGACTCCCAGACCGTACGCAGCCGGTACGGGAACACCGCCCCGGCCAGTGCCACCACGATGAACGCGAGGATCTGGGCCAGCAACGCGCCCAGCAGGCTGGCATTGGACCAGTTGACCAGCGCCACGAGGGCGATCTCGCCGGTCACGGTGCACAGCGCGATGGCCTTCACCGGAGTGTGGAACCGTTCGCTGACATCACCGAGCTTCTGCGGCACCGTACGGTCCAGTGACCACGCGAGCATGTACCGGGTGGCCTGCATCTCTGACAGCGGCGTGCCCATGACGGCCCAGATGACGAAGCCGACGCCCAGCAGGAGCAGGAGGAAGACGTTGTGGGTCAGCAGCGCGGCAAGGAAGTTGAAGCCGGGCGGCAGGCCCGCGGGCAGGCCGAGTTTGTCCGGGGCGGCGCTGGCCAGATAGCCCAGGCTGCCCAGCCACTTCGTGCTGACATGGCTGGTGAGCACGACCGTGAGCAGGGCGAGCACCAATCCGTTGATCAGCACGCCGCCGACCATCGCCCGGTACTGGGTCTTCGACGCGCGCTTGATCTCGCCACCGATCTGGGCGGAGCCCTGTGCGTAGCCGACCACGAAGAACACCCACGGCAGCATCAGGAAGGTGTCGGTGAAGCTGAACGGCGCGCTGTTGCCGGTGTAACCGGCCTTCTCGGCGGCGGGGATGATCTGGTCGTAGGTCAGCCCGCCGTGGCCGGCCGCGAAGTCGTTCCAGCCTCCGGTGATGTGGCCGCCGCGAAAGACCAGCAGCACGATCGACACCAGCAGGCTGAGGCCGGCGATGGCGAACAGGACCTTCTGCCACCGCCAGTAGCGCTGGCCGCCCAGGACGAGGAGGACGCCGAAACCGACCGTGATGAGGGTGCCCAGGCCGAGCACCCACCACTGGGTGTGGACGCCGAGCAGGTCCTGTTTGCCCAGCAGCGTGTTGCTCATGTTGAGCCAGACCCGTTGCCCGGTGACCGAACTGAGCGTGGCCAGTGCCGCCGGCACCGCGAAGGTCAGGGCGAAGTAGGCGTTGAAGCCGATCCAGAAGAAGATCATCCAGAGGCCTTGGCTCCACGAGAGCAGGAAGCCGAGGATCGGGTGGAGGGTACGGCTGACGAAGACGTAGTCGCCCCCGGAACGCGG
>JAOPYO010000385.1 GCA_025964575.1 Actinomycetes bacterium | reverse complement strand
TAGCCGAACAGCATCAGCCCGCCGATCGACACCAGGTCGCGGGGGACGCAGTTGTGCTCGGTGCGGATCCGCTCGGTGCCGATCAGCCGCAGCTCGGAGCTGCCGAAGAGCTCCAGGCGCCGGGTGTTCAGCGCCCCGGCCCTTCGGGCCAGCTCCGCGGCCTGTTCCGACAGCCGGGCCCGCAGCACCTCATAGGTTCCGGCGTCCAGCCCGGCCCCATCGGCGACCTTGTCGACGGTCTCGGTCACGTGCGCTCCTCGCCGCGAAGACGACACCTCACGCAGCGGGCAGTGGCCGTCACTGCTCGATCGCGGCGAGGGACGAGACGGCCGAGTCGGCGACGCCCAGCCGCTCCGCCATGTCCAGCAGCTCCCGCATCCTGCCCGCCTCGGAGCCGCCCGCCTTGATCCGCTGCAGCAGCAGAGCGGACAGGGTCAGGTTCTTCACATCGTCGGTCTTCACCGAACCCAGCAGCTGCGACAGGTCGTCAGGGAAACTCCGCGACCCGTTCAGCCACGGCCCGGCCAGCGTCTGTCCGACCTCGGAGTGCTCCATGAACCCGTCGACGCTCTTGCCCATGCCGATCGCGCCGACGAGGCGGTCGAAGAACATGGTGTCGCCGCCGACGATGTCGATGTTGGCCTTCTCCAGCCCGGTGGCCAGCACCGAGGCCTGGGCCTCGGCGACTTGGCGCTGTACGTCCAGGCCGGCCATCCGGATGTCCTTCTCGGCCTCCAGCCGCAGCCGGTACTCCTCGTGCTGCCGGGTCGCGTCGCCCATCGCCGCCATGGCTTCGGCCTTCGCGGTGAGACCTTCGGCCTCGCCCTTCAGCTTCTCGCGCAGCGCGTCGGCGCCGGCGAGGGCCATCTCCCGGCTCACGATGGCCTCGGCCCGGCCGACCTTCTCCGTGGCCTCGGCGGACGCCAGCCCCTTCTCCCGCGCGATGACCGCCTCGGCCCGGCCGAGCTTCTCGATGGCGTCGGCGTTCCGCTCCCGTACCTGCACGTCGGCCAGGCCGGCGGCGGCCGCCTCGGCCTGTACGCCCTCGGCCAGCCGGAGCTTGGCCCGAGTGTCGAGCTCGGCGGTCTGCTGGCGCGCCTCCGCCAGCAACAGCGACTCGCGGGCCTTGAACTTGGCGGCCTCCTCGGCGGCCTCGGCCGCCTTGATGTCCTTGACCAGGTGCTCCTGCGCCTCGGCCTCGGCCTGGATCACCAGCGACTGGCGCATCCGCTCGGCCTCCTCGACCGTCCGCAGGCGCTTGATGCTCTCCTCCTGCTCGGCGACCGTCCGGTCCACCGCGATCCGCTCCCGTACGACCTCGGCGATCGCCCGCTTCTCGCCCTCGACCTCTTTGTCCTTGGAGATGCTCGCCAGCTGGGTCTCCCGCTCGCGGGCGATCACCTCGAGCATGCGGTCCTTCTCGATCCGCTCGGTCTCGACGGCGATGACGCGTTCCTTGTTCTTCTCCGCGACGGCGATCTCACGGTTGCGGTTCTCGGCCTGGACGCCGAGCTGCTCATCGGTCTTGATGTGCGCGGTCTGGGACTTGAGCCGTTCCTCCGCCTGAACCCGGGCGATCTCGGCCTCTTCGCGGGCCCGCACGGTCTCGATCTCGCGCTTCTTCTTGTTCTCGGCGTCGGCCTGCCGCCGCTCCAGCTCGAGGATGGCCTCCCGCGCGTCGACGTTCTGGCGGGTGATCTCCTTCTCCTCCGTCCGCTGGAACTCGTTGGTGCGGACGTGTTCGATCGCCGTCAGCTCGGTGATCTTGCGGATGCCCTGTGCGTCCAGGATGTTGGCCGGGTCGAGGCTGGACAGCGGGGTCTGTTCCAGGTGGTCGATCGCCGCGTCGTCGAGGTGATAGCCATTGAGGTCGGTGCCGATGATCTGGAGGATCCGATCACGGAACTCGTGGCGGTGGGTGTAGAGGTCGACGAAGTCGAGCTGCTTGCCGACGGTCTTGAGCGCTTCGGCGAATTTGGCGCTGAACAGCACCTGCAGCGTTTCCTCGTGGCTGGCCCGATCGGTGCCGATCGCCTGAGCCACCTGGATCACGTCCTCGACGGTCTTGTTGACCCGGACGAAGAACGTGATGCGAATGTCGGCGCGGATGTTGTCCTGGCAGATCAGGCCCTCTTTGCCGGTCCGCTGGATCTCGATGGTCTTCACCGAGATGTCCATCACCTCGGCCTTGTGCAACACGGGCAGGACGATCGCCCCGGTGAAGGTGACGTCGACCTTCTTGATCTTGGAGACGATCAGGACCTTGCCCTGCTCGACCTTGCGGAACAGACGGGTGAGGGTGATGAACGTGGCGAGCACGGCCAGTAGCACGACGGCCAGCGTGATGCCGATCCCGGTGGTGATGGCGTCCATCAGTGGTCCCTTCGGTCTGGGTCGAGCGCTGCGTCGTACGGCGTCACCCAGAAGAACTGGCCGTCGGCGTCGTATTCGAAGATCAAGGCGGTACTGCCTGATTTGAGGGGAAGTCCGGCGTCCTGGTTCCGCTGTCCGGTGCGTTCTTCGGACGAATCCGCCATCTGCCGCACCTGGATCGTCGAGAGCGAGCCGTCGGCGGCCCGAACCGTGGCCTGGCCGAACTCCAGGTCCACCCGGCCCGTGCGGATGACGCACATCCGGCCGATGAAATCGCGGCGGGACGGCACCTTCTCGTCCGGAAGCATGTAGCGCAGCGGCCGGATGATCAGCTTGGTGACCATCCAGGCCACGACCAGTGCCCCGATCAGCAGGGCGATGGACAGCCCGGTCAGCAGGGTGCCCGTCACGCTCTCGCGATGAAGCAGCACCGAACCGACCAGGCAGCCGAGCCAGGAGAGGGCGACCAGGAACGAGAACGTGACGCCGACCGGCACTCCGCCGAGCCCGAGAAATCCGGTCCCCGTATCGCTGGTGTCGCCGTCGGGGGTGTCGAGATCGATCAGGCCCAGTAGTACGACCAGCCAGTAGCCGATGACCACTATGAGCAGGAAACTGAAGATCGCGGCTGGAAAGCCGAGTGCGGCTTCGAGGAATTGGTTCATGCCCCGTACAGCCCTCCCCGTTGCGGCCCTGGGGGTGCCCCCATGAGGCCGAAAACGGATACTACTCCCCGATATCGCCCGCTGAGTAAGGGGTTTGAGCCCCGGTTCCGTCAGGCCGATGCCGGGCTTGCGG
>JAOPYO010000371.1 GCA_025964575.1 Actinomycetes bacterium | reverse complement strand
CGTACTCACATGCGGTGGTCACACGGACGGCCGGCCACGGAGGTCCGCGGCCGGCCGCTCAGGTCGGGCAGTGCTCAGGCGTTCAGCAGGGCCTTGGCGTCCAGGGTGGCCTCACCCTTGTTCCAGTTGCACGGGCAGAGCTCGTCGGACTGGAGGGCGTCGAGGACCCGAAGGACCTCCTTGACGTTCCGGCCGACCGAGCCGGCGGTCACCATGGCGAACTGGATCTCGTTGTCCGGGTCCACGAGGAAGGTGGCGCGCTTGGCCACGCCGTCCTCGGTGAGGATGCCCAGCGCCGAGGACAGCTCGCGGTTGAGGTCCGAGAGCATCGGGAAGGGCAGGTCGCGCAGGTCCGGGTGGTCCTTGCGCCAGGCGTGGTGGACGTATTCGTTGTCGACCGACGCACCCAGGACCTGGGCGTCACGGTCGGCGAACTCCTCGTTGAGGCGGCCGAACTCGGTGATCTCGGTGGGACAGACGAAGGTGAAGTCCTTGGGCCAGAAGAACACGACCCGCCACTTGCCCTCGTAGGACTTGTGGTTGATCGTCTCGAATGCGTGGTCCGCGTCCAGTGAGACGCACGCGGTGAGTTCGTACTCGGGGAAGTGGTCACCAACGGTGAGCACATGGCCTCCTATATAGCGATTGTGACGCCCCGGGACTCGGTGGGGCGGGGATCGGTCCGGCGTCGGCGGGGCGAGATACGCCCTCCGCTCTAGCGATCAAGCACCGGACTGCCGCAGGTATCGTGATTAGGGAAATCGATTGAACCCTGGCAGTGCGATAGGAGATTACTATCAGTAGGCCCAGTGTCGCTCAACTTCGCGCGTTCCTGGCGGTCGCCGAGTACCTGCACTTCCGGGATGCCGCGGCGGCGCTGCGGATGAGCCAGCCGGCGCTGTCCGGCGCGGTCGCCGCACTTGAGGAGTCCCTCGGCACCCAGTTGGTCGAGCGTACGACACGCAAGGTCCTCCTCACGGCCGCCGGCGAGCGCGTCGCGCATCGCGCCGCGCTGGTGCTGGCCGAACTGGACCGGCTGGTGGAGGAGGTAAGGGCCGAGCGTGGTCCACTGACGGGGGCCCTGCGGATCGGCGTCATCCCTACGGTGGCTCCCTACCTGCTGCCGGCCGTGCTGCCCCGGCTGGCCAAGGACTTTCCCGAGCTGTCACTGTCGGTGCGCGAGGAGCAGACCGATCCCAGCCTGGCCGAGTTGCTCCAAGGCAGGCTCGATGTGGTGATTCTCGCCCTACCGGCCCCGGCGGCGGGGCTCGTCGAGCGGCCGTTGTACGACGAGGACTTCGTGCTCGTCGCGCCCGAGTCGTACGACCTGGAGTCCGAAGAGGATGGCGAGGGGCTGCTGTCGCGACGGGTGCTCGGCGATCTCGACGTGCTGCTGCTCAATGAGGGGCACTGCCTGCGCGACCAGACACTGGACATCTGCCGGGAGGTGGGCGCCCGGGCCGCGGCCGCGACCTACGCCACGAGCTTGGCCACCCTGGTCCAGCTGGTCTCCGGCGGCCTGGGCGTGACGCTCGTGCCCGAGTCGGCGGTGCAGGCGGAGACCCGGCGCGGGGGTGGACTGACGGTTCGTCATTTCGCCCAGCCGGCGCCGTATCGGCGGATCGGGATCGCCTACCGGGCGACATCGCCGCGGGCCGCCGAATTCGACGCGTTCGCTGCCAGCGTCCGCGCCGCCGTGCGGGCCCGGCGGTGGAACGTACGCGTCCTGGACTGAGCGGTCGGCCAGGGCGAGCCCGGTAAAGACTGCCCCATGAGAGCGCAAGTCGATGACGTATCGTCATCGGTCAAACGCGGCACGTGAGCATGCTGGTCCGCATGGCGACGTATTCACTCGAGGACGTACGCAGGGTCTGTAAGAAACGTGACGCGTGGTGGACGATGTTGGTGGTCGACCCGCTCGCGGTGCGGCTCACGCGCTTCCTGGCGAACTGGACGTCGATCACCCCCAACCAGATCTCCCTGGCGTCCTTCGCCATGGGGCTGGTCGCGGCCGGCTGCTTCGCCACGGCGACTCCGCACTGGCTTGCGCTGGGCGCACTGGCCTATCACATCGGCTTCATCCTGAACTGTTGCGACGGCAAAATCGCACGGCTCAAGGGCACCGGCACGCGGTTCGGGCCATGGCTGCACTACATCTTCGACCGGGTCGGAATGCTGTGCTGCACGCTGACCCTGGTCGGCGGCCAGTACGTGCGGACCGGACGGGCGGAGTTCTTCTACGTGGGATTCGCGGTCCTGTCCCTGGACATGTTCCGCCACCTCAATACCTTGCATGTGGCCAAGATCCGGCAGGCGATGTGCGACAGCCTCGGCACCGCCGGACTCCCTGCCGAACACGTGGGAGTGGTCAGTGGGGTGGAGTTCCAGATGGCGCTGTTCATCGCAGCCCCACTGACCGGCATGATCACTCCGATCACCCTGGTGGCGGGAGGGATGCTGGTGGCCTCCGAGCTGGTCATCATCTACAGGCTCTGGCTGTCCACCCGTGAATGTGCGGGCCTGATCGAGGGGTTCACCGAGGGCCGGAGGTTCGGCTCGGATGACTCCGAGGCCGGCTCGGCTGTGACGGAGCGCCCGCTGAGCGGCGCCGGCGTGCGCTGATGTCGGCCGTGTCCCCGCCACCCGGCCACGCCGCGCCGCCACGCCGTACCTTCGACGAGGTGGCGGCGGCCGGCAAGGCCCGCGACGCCTGGTGGACCGTAGTGCTGGTCGAGGCGACCGCCATTTGGCTGGTGCGACGGCTGGCGAACCACACGCCGGCCACCCCCAACCAGCTCACCGCGTTGAGCACCATGCTGACGGTCGCCTCCGCGGGCGGGCTGCTGGAGGGCGGCAGGCTCGGGCTGATCGCAGGCGCCCTGCTGTTCCAGCTGAGCTTCCTCGTCGACTGTATGGACGGCAGGCTGGCCCGGCTCACCGGCACCGTCACCGAACTCGGAGCGTGGTTCGACACGATGGCAGGCCGGGCCCGCTTCATGATGTGCACCTCCGCGCTGCTCATCGGGCAGTACGTCCGCTCTGAAGAGCGGACCTATCTGTTCCTCACCGGGCTGGTGATCACCTGCTATGCGGTCGTACAGATCACCGCCGGCCACACCGAGCAGCTCCCGGCGGGGGCAGGCCGGGCGCGGGCCGTCCCGCACGGGCCGTGGAGACGGCTGTTCGCCCGGCCCGTCACCGAGGTCGAATTCGGGATGGTCATCTGCGTCATCGTCCCCCAGACCGGTGCGTACGTCCCGGTCATCGCCGTGGCCGCGGCACTGCTGCTGATCGGTGAGCTGGTCGCTGTCGGCGCCGCGGTCCGGCTGCGCCTGCGAGCGCGCCCAGGCAGGTCGCCGCTTCCTGTCGCCGTTACCCCGAGCTGGTACGACGGCGCCGTCGACCGGACGTTCCGCGATTGAGGATGGAGGCTCACATGTCCCCGAAAATCAGTGTTGTCGTCCCGTTCCACAACGTGGAGCTCTATCTCCAGGAGTGCCTGGAGTCCTTGGCCGCGCAGACCCTGACCGATCTCGAAGTGGTCATGGTCGACGACGGTTCCACGGACAACAGCGCCGTCATCGCCAAGGCGTTCACCGACCGGGACTCGCGGTTCCGGCTGGTCCAGCGTGAGAACCAGGGCCCCGGCCTGGCCCGCAATGAGGGGGTCCGGCATGCCCTCGGGGAGTATCTGGCATTCGCCGACGGCGACGACCGCGTGGCTCCGGCGGCCTACGAGTCGATGGTCGGGTCTTTGGACAGGACCGGCTCCGACCTTGCCTGCGGCAACGTTCACCGGCTGAACGACGAAGGCAGGACCTGGCAGTCCGTGCTGCACGGAGGCGTGTTCCGGGCCGCCGCGCACACGCATGTGTCGAGGCACCCGCTGCTGCTGCGGGACCGTACGCCGTGGAACAGAGTCTTCCGCCGCACCTTCTGGGACGCGCACGGCTTCGAGTTCCCCGCCGGATCTTACGAAGGCCCGCCGGTCACCACGCGGGCCCATGTGCTGGCCACCGCGGTGGACGTGCTCGACGGGGTCGTCTACTACTGGCGCAAGCGAACCGGGTCGATCACCGAGGATCACGGTGACCTGGACGACCTGTCGCAGCGGATGGCTTCGGCCCAGGTGGTGCGCGAGCTGATCGAGGCTTGTGCGCCCGCCCTGCTGCCCTCCTACGACCGGCATGTGCTCCTCGACGTCGAGCTGGAGGTGCTGTTCGAAGCGCTGCTCAAGACGGCCGAGGAGAATCAGGTGGCGCTGGCCGAGGTCTGCGGGGACCTGGCCGGCCGGATCTCCGCACAGGTGCGGGGCGAGCTGCCTGCCTTCCGCCGGCTGAAGCTCCACCTGCTGAGCCGCTCGATGCTGCCAGAGCTGATCAAGGTGCTGCGGTTCGAGCAGATGAAGGGGCACCACGACGCCCCTGTGGTGCGGAAGCGCTGGCGCTGGTACGCGTCGTATCCGTACTTCCAGGACCCCTCTGTGCGGGAGATGGTTCCGGATGAGGTCTACGACGTCACCGACGAGATCAAGGCGGAGGCCCGGGTCGACCGCGCCCACTGGATCGGAGACCGGCTTCGGATCGAGGGACACGCCTACCTGCCCGGCCTGGAGGCCGCCGCGCCGGAGGACCTTCGGATCAAACTCTGGCTGCTGGCCGGCACCCGGATCCGCCGTGTGCCGGTGTGGCGCTGGATAAGGATCCCGATCGAGCGCGTGCCCTGCCCGGAGGCGACCGCATCCTCGGCCCAGGCCCTGCTGTCCTACGACGGATCGGGGTTCACCGCCGTCCTCGACCCCTTCGCGTTGCGGCTCTACGGCCGCTGGCGGTCGGCGGACTGGAGTCTGCGTGTGGAGGTGTCCGCGCGGGGGCTGACCCGGAAGTGTGCGCTCGGCATCCCCAAGAGCGCCGGTCGGCGCTGGCCGGCCGGCCGGGAGATCGTCCGCGGGATATGGATCCAGCCGGACGCAGGGCGAGGGCAGTTCCAGCTTCAGGTCCGGAAGATCTCCGCCATGCTCACCGGTCATGCGCGGCGTGAGGGCATGCTCGAGCTGTCCGGCTGGGCCGCCACGGATCTCGGTCCCGATCCCGGGATCATCATCTCCCGCCGGGGCCGTGCGGCTGGGGGCCGGACCTCGGTTCGCGGTCCGGCGGAGGTGTCGGCACGCCCGGACGGGCGGCACGACTTCGTCGCCCGGGTGCCGTTGGCGGACCTGTTCTCCGACGCCGGGGACCGCTCTGCCTCGGCACCCAGGATCGGCCACAGCACTGGTTGGGACATCGCGCTGACCGGCGGGTTGAAGCCGATCCTGGGCTGTGGGGAAACCCGTCAGGTGGTCGGTGGTGAGGAGTTCGCCGAGCAGGAGTTCGCACTGACCCGCACCCGTGCGGGGCTGGCCCGAGGGGTGCTTCGAGCCCCGCGGCCGGTGGTGGATCGGCTGAACTGGACCCGCGCCGACGCCCTGGTGGTGGCCGGTTCGTACGCGGGATCCGACCGGCCCACCGCCCTGGTGCTGCGTCGGCGGCGGTCGAATGAGGAGCGTCTGATCCCGCTGTCATGGGACGGGGACCGGTTCAACGCTTCGTTCACGCCTGCGTCGCTGCCCTTCCTCGGCGGGGCCAGGCCGCTGGGCGCGGGGCGTTGGGTGCTGCTCGCCGCCGGTTTCGCCGGAGAGGTGCCGGTGATCGTGGAGCGCGAGGCCATCCGGAACCTGCCCGCCCCCCAGGTGGTCGGCCTGCACGAGGTGGTGGCGGCCCCGTACCGTACGGACTTGCTGGAACTCCGGGTCCGTACGGCACTGGGGGTCGCCGAGCGGGGTGCGTACGCCCAGCGCATGCTGCAGTCCCGTGACTATCCGTCCTTTCTCCGCAGGCCGGTGCGGGACCTGGTGGTCTTCGACGCCTACCGGGGGCGGCAGTTCTCCTGCAACCCACGGGGCATCTACGAGGAGCTACGGCGCCAGGCACCCGAGTTGGAGTATCTCTGGGTGACCGCCGACGGCCAGTTCACGGTGCCGGGCGCGCGCACGGTGCTCGTGGGCGGCCGAGAGCACTATGCGGCGCTGGCCCAGGCCTCGGTGATCGTCGGCAACTTCGCCCAGGCGTCCTGGTTCAGCAAGCGGGACGACCAGACCTACGTTCAGTGCTGGCACGGAACCCCGCTGCGGAAACTGGGCCACGATGCGCCGGCCCTGCCGTATGAGCGCATCCAGGGTGTGGACTGGATGCAGCACGATGTGCCCCAGTGGGATCTGCTGATCTCGCAGAACCCCTTCTCCACTCCGCTGTTCCGCCAGGCCTTCCGTTACGACGGCGAGGTGCTGGAGAGCGGCTATCCGCGCAACGACCCGCTGCATCGCCCGTCCCGTGACCTCGCGCGCAAGGTTCGCGCCCGGCTGGGCATCCCGGCGGACAAGCGGGTGGTGATGTACGCCCCGACCTGGCGAGACGATCCGCATTCGGCGGTCGGCAGCCGGAGGTTCTCGCTGGAGCTCGATCTCGACGCGGCCCGGCGCTCGCTCGGGGACGACCATGTCCTGCTGCTCCGCACCCACCATCTGGTGACCGACCGATCGGCACTGCCGGGGCACGACGGCTTCGTCATCGACGTCTCGGCCTACTCCGACATCACCGAGCTTTACCTGATCACCGACGTGCTCCTCACGGACTACTCCTCGGCGATGTTCGACTTCGCCGGAACCGGCAAGCCGATGGTCTTCTTCACCTACGACCTGGAGCAGTATCGCGACCAGGCGCGGGGCTTCTATCTCGACTTCGAGACCGAGGCGCCCGGGCCGTTGCTGGCAACATCCGACGAGATCATCTCGGCGCTCCGCGATATCGATCAGGTGGCGCGATCCCATAGGGGCGCCTATACCGCGTTCGTCGAGAAGTTCTGCCCTTACGACGACGGCCACGCGGCCGTCCGAGTCGTCAAGCGGATTCTCCAGGGCTGAGGCCTCGCCCGGGCCGCGGTCAGCGGTGGTGGCGGCCGCGTCGGCGGCGGAACAGGTAGCGGACCGTCAGCAGCGCGACGACGCCGCCGAGCAACGGAGCCGCCCGCTTGGCGACCGATGGTCCGGCCACCTCCAGCAGGTCGATGGCCTCTTCGCTGTGCCGCACCGGGCGCGGGGTGACCGGGACCCGCTCGGCGGGGGCGGCCGCGTGCTGCGGCGGGACCTCGGGCTCCGGGACTTCGCTGACGCTCTTATCGGCGGAGAACCCGTCGGGGATGGTCTGCGCCGGCTTCGGGATGTCCGCCTTCGGGAGGTCCGACTGCGGCTCCGTGGCCTCGGCCGAAGCCGTGGCGGCAGGGGCCGGCTCCTCGGCCACCTGACCGAGATCGGCCGCCGGCTGCGGTTCCTCCGCCGGGGTCTGCGACTCCGGGACCGGGGGCTGCCGCTCCTCGTCGGGGACTTGGAGCTCTTCGGCCAGGGCCTTGGCGAACCGGGAGATGAGCTTGGCGCCCACCTCGGCCAGGATGTTGCGGCCGAACTGCGCGGGACGGCCGGTGATGTTCAGCTTGGTGTGGACGGTGACCCGGGTGTTGTCACCTTCTTCGTGCAGCTGGGCCTGGACGGTCGCGGACGCCGTACCGGAGCCGCGCGCCTCCTTGGCCGAGCCCTCGATGGTGACGATGTGGGCGGACTCGTCGGCGACGAGGATGCGGGCCCCGCCCTTGTAAGTGATCGTCATGGCGCCGAGCTTCACCTTGAGCCGACCGGTGAACTCGTCGCCTTCGACCGTGTCGAGGGTCGCGCCCGGCACACAGGGCGCCACGCGCTCCAGGTCGAGCAGCACCGACCAGGCTCGATCCACCGGCACTGGAACGGTGAACTCGTGATCGAGCTCCATGAGCGCAGCCCTCCTGTCAGCCGTGGCCTGCTTCGCACCCTACGTTCGGGCAGGTCGGCCTTATCGTGACACACATTGTAATTATTCTCTCAGAGAAGCCCCGCCCGGTCGTTCCGGACGGGGCTTGCCTCCGGATCAGATGGCGGATGCGATGGTAAGGGCACGGGCGGTCAGCACCTGGGCGAGGTGCTGCCGGTACTCGGCCGAGCCGTGAAGATCACCGGACGGGCTGGTGCCCTCGGTGGCGTGCGCCGAGGCCACCTGGAACGCGTTCGCCGACGCGGTGCCGCCTGCCAGCGCGCTCTCGACCGCGACCGCGCGGACCGGAGTCGGCCCCATGTTGGTGAGTGCCACCCGGACGTCCTCGATCGCGCCGTTGGTTCGGCGGACCGCGCAGGCGACCCCGACGATCGCCCAGGCCTGGGCGGTCCGGTGGAACTTCTCGTAGTGGAAGCCCCAGCCCGGGCCGAGCTTGGGCACCCGGATCCCGGTCAGCAGTTCGTCGGGCTCCAGCGCCGAGGTCATGTAGTCCTGGAAGAACTCCGAAGCCGGGATCTCGCGCCGGTGGGTGAGGAACACCGCGTCCAGGGCCAGCGCGACCGCGGGAAGGTCCCCGGCCGGATCGGCGTGCGCGAGGGCCCCGCCGAACGTGCCGCGATGCCGTACGGCCGGATCGGCCACCGTCGCCGCGGCCAGCGAGATCAGTGGTGCGTACGCCCGTATCAGCGGATCGTGGACCACCTGGTAGTGCGTGGCCATGGCGCCGATCACCAACGCGTCCCCGTCTTCCCGGATCTCCCGTAGCTCCGGGACGCGGTCCAGGTCGATCAGCACCTCCGGGTAGGCGAGCCGCAACCGCAGCAGCGGCAGCAGGCTCTGCCCACCCGCCAGCAGCTTGGCGTCCTCGCCGGCCTCGACGAGCGCGGTGACCGCCTCGTTCACGGACGACGGCCGTACGTACTCGAACTCGGCAGGGATCATGAGGCACCTCCGGAGACCGATCCCAGTCCGCCACCGGCACCCGGTTCCGCGGATCGTTCGTGCGCGCCACCGCGCAGCGCCTGCCAGACGCGTTCGGGCGTACACGGCATCCGCACGTCGTGCACTCCGTAAGGACGGAGCGCGTCGACGATCGCGTTGACGACCGCCGGGGTGGACGCGATGGTGCCGGCCTCGCCGACGCCTTTGACCCCGAGCGGGTTGGTGGTCGCCGGGGTCTCGGTACGGTCGGTGACGAAGGTCGGCAGATCGGCCGCCGACGGCACCAGATAGTCGGCCAAGGTGGTGGTCGTCAGGTTGCCGTCCGCGTCGTAGACCGCCTCCTCGTAGAGCGCCTGCGCGATGCCCTGGGCGAGACCGCCGTGCACCTGGCCTTCCACGATCATCGGATTCACCACGCGACCGACATCGTCGACCGCCACATAGGACCTGATGCGCACGAACCCGGTCTCGGTGTCCACTTCGGTGGCGCACAGGTGCGTGCCGTGCGGGAACGAGAAGTTGTCCGGGTCGAACGTCGCGTCGGAGTCCAGCGAGGGTTCCACGCCCTCCGGCAGATCGTGTGCCGCGAAGGTCGCCAGCGCCACCTGCTGGATCGTGGTGGAGGCGTCCTGGACACCCCGTACCGAGAACGTGCCGTTGCGGAACTCGAGATCCTCCTCGGCCGCCTCCAGCAGATGGGCGGCGATCCGGCGGGCCTTGTCGACCACCTTCTCGCAGGCGCCGACGAGGGCGATCCCGCCGACCGTCAGTGACCGCGAGCCGTAGGTGTCCATGCCCTTGGGGGAGATGCGGGTGTCACCGTGCAGCACTCTTACGTCCTCGAAAGGCACGCCGAGCGCATCCGCGGCGATCTGCGCCCAGGCGGTCTCGTGACCCTGGCCGTGCGCCGAGCTTCCGGTGACCACCTCGACCTTGCCGGTCGGCAGCACCCGTACGGACGCGTTCTCCCAGCCGCCGGCGCCATAGGCGAGTGAGCCGAGCACCCGCGAGGGCGCCAGCCCGCACATCTCGGTGAAGGTCGAGACGCCGATGCCGAGCTGCACGGGGTCGTGACGTTCCCGCCGGTCCGCCTGCTCGGCCCGTAGCTTGTCGTACTCGAACAGCCGCATGGCCTTCTCGGTGGCCGCCTCGTAGTTGCCCGAGTCGTAGGTCAGCCCGCAGATCGTCTCGTACGGGAACTCCTCGTGCTGGATCCAGTTACGGCGCCTCACCTCCAGTGGATCCAGATTCAACTCGTTGGCCAGCTCGTCCATCAGCCGCTCGATGCCGAAGGTCGCCTCGGGCCTTCCGGCGCCACGGTAGGCGTCGGTCGGGGTCTTGG
>JAOPYO010000347.1 GCA_025964575.1 Actinomycetes bacterium | reverse complement strand
CCTGCGGGACGCGATGATGGCCGCCAACCTGCGCGCCGTCGCCGAGCAAGGCCCGGCCCTGGTCTTCGCCCACAACCTCCACCTGCAGCGGAACAAGAGCTTCATGCCGCTCGGCGACCAGCAGTTGGAGTGGTGGAGCGCGGGAGCGATCACCCAAGCGCACCTGGGCGACCGGTACGCCTTCCTGGCCTCGGCCCTCGGCACGGTCGGCGACCACGCCCCGCCCCCGGACACCGTCGAGGGCGTTCTGTCCGCGCTCCCGTGGGACCACTCTCTCATCGACGCCCGCCGCCTGGCCGAGGCCGTCACGAGGCCGGCCCCGCGCATCTCCCACGATCGGGCCTATTTCCCGCTGGACCCGGCCCAGCTCGACACGATCGACGGCGTCGTCTTCCTCAAGGAGGCTGCCAGGCTGGAGGCTTGGCTGGATTGACAGGCGCATGCGTGTCAGCCCTGCCTGACACACATGCGCACCATCACACCATCCATGGGTATGAGACACCGGAACTCACCATCCGCGCGCCGTACCGGCCAACAAGATCAGCGGGCTTCCTGGCGCCCCGGGGGGCGTCCCGTTAGGATCTTGCACCTGATCATCCGTCCCGGAAACGAGCGATTCCGGGACGGTCGCGACCTCGCAAAGGAAGCCCAGCTCAGGGTGTCCTGAAACCCGTCCCGGAACAGCGTGCCAGGCGTTGAGTTCCGGGACGGTTTACGGGACGATCAGAGGATGCAGCCCGCCCCGCCCGCCGTCGGCTACACCAACACCGTCCGGATCGGCTACGCCCGCGTCTCCGGCCGCGCACAAGACCACCAGCTGCAGCTCGACGCGCTCGCCGCCGCCGACTGCCGGGAGGTGATCGTGGAGACCGCGAGCACACGCGCCGCCCGGCCGAAGCTGAAGACGCTGCTCGGCACGCTGAAGCCCGGTGACACTCTGGTGATCTACAAGCCGGACCGGATCGCCCGGTCGATGAAGGAGCTCCTAGTGCTCCTGGAGGACGAGCTGCACGCCCGCGACGTCAACGTGGAGATCCTCACCGGGATCTGCGCCGGAACCTACCGGCCCAACGGGCAGACCATCGCCGACAAGATGCTGTTCATGGTCGCCGCGATGGCCGCGGAGATGGAACGCGAACTCATCCACGAACGCACCATCGACGGCCTCGCCGCCGCCAACGCCCAAGGCCGCTACGGCGGACGGCCCCCCGCAGCCGACGACGACACCCTTGCCATCGCCCGCGCCCGCCAGTCCAAGGGCGAATCCATCACCTCCATCGCCCGGCACCTGAAGATCGGCCGATCCACCCTCTACCGCGCCCTGGCCGAAGTCACCGACCAGTAGGCGAGCGTCCCCGCAGCCACCCGCATCACAACGGCGCGGCGGCAACTCCGCCCCGGCCCGGCCCGCTATCGCCGTCGGCCGGTCGGTTGCAGGAACCTCAACGGCACACTGCCCGGTCCGGAGCTCCGGACCGGGCAGCGGCGTTCAGAGCGCTCAAAACCATCCATCGCGGTCACATCGACCACGACAAGAACCGATCCAAGAATCACGACATCAAGCGATCCAAGTCACAGCCAGAACCGGCATAGATCCAAGGACAAAGCCCTGGTACAGGGGCTGCAGAGGCCTGAGAGTGCTCAGGGAACTCTGGGGTTATTTCTTACAAAGGGTCATGAACCAGCGGCGCACACGCTGCCCGTGACCCGGATCTGCGCAGGGCTGTCTCAGTCCGCCTGCACATGATCGACAGTTTGGCCCCTGGCCGCAGAGTTTCTTAAACGCCCCTACTCGGCGAACGCGGTACCGAGAGGGTGCTCTGGAACACCCGCTACCTCGACGCCGCAGTGACCGCCCTGCGCGACCCGGACGCCGAGGATCTTGACGATGAAGAATGACGCCGCCCGCACGGGAGCGGGCCAAGACCTCGATCTGCGTCGGCTTCGGCCGCTCGTCTTTATCAGGGGGCTCGGCCGCGGAGGCGTCGCTCCAGGGCCTGGCGTATGGTCCCGTTCCGCCGTACCTCAAGGATCGCGTTTTACAAGAGGCGAAGGCCGAGTCTGTCCGCCCAGGCCGATATGGCCGTGGCGATCAGCACGGGCTGGTCCTCCGGCGTGTGATGCCCGGCGACGGCCTCGGAGTGTTCGATCTCCAGGCCGGCGATGTTCGCCGCGCACCACGCGATGATGCCCTCGTGCATCATCGCCCCCGGCCCAGGCGCGAACGTGAGCAGTAGCTTGGGCACGTCCGTGCTGGCCTTCAGCCACTGGTCGTACGTTTCGATCCTGGCCACGACGTCGGCGGGCTCGCCGCCCAGCGGCATCGAGCGCGGCCACTGCAAGAGCGGCAGCCTGCTCTCCCGGGTCGGGTACGGCTTGCGGTAGACGTCGAGGTCGCCCTGGGTGAGTGCCGTGGCGACGGTGCCGGGCAGGGCTTGCTCGATGAAGGCGTTGTCGTCGAGGATCATGGCCTCGCCGGTGCCGTCTGTCTTGAGTGCCTGGAATAGCTGCCGGCCGCCTTCGGGAAACTCCTCCCAGGCCATCGGCTTGACGATGGTCTCGGTGAACGCGATGCCGCGCACCCGGTGCGGGTGGCGCGCGGCCCAGTCGAAGGCCAGGGCGCCACCCCAGTCGTGCCCGACCAGTATCACGTCCTGAAGGTCGAGCGCGTCGAACCAGGCGTCCAGGTAGCGGGCGTGGTCGGCGAAGCTGTAGTCGATATCGGGTTTGCCCGACTCGCCCATGCCGATGAGGTCGGGGGCCAGCAGCCGTCCGGATCCTATGGCCGGCATGACGTCCCGCCACAGGTACGACGAGGTCGGGTTGCCATGCAGGAAGACAACCGGCACCCCAGTGCCGGACTCCCGGTGGTACATGGTCGAGCCGAGGATGTGCTGAACAGGCATGATCCAGTCCTTTATCGGAGGTTGAGCTGTGTGATGCGATCGACCGCGATCTCGATGACCACGAGGCCGGGCGGAGTGGGCGGCGGCGCTCCATAGCGCGCGGTGTAGCGGCGTTCGCCTTCGGCCACCCGCTCGGGTGCGTCGTGCACGGTGGCGGGTCCTTCGAGCGTTGCCCACCGGAACCCCACCGCCTGGCAGAGCGCCGCGCGCCCGCCCGGCCCGGTGATGAGGTTCCTGGCTTTGTGAGTGGTGTCGATGGTCAGGACACGGGCCAGCCCCGCCTGACCGTCCCAGGTGAAGCGCACCGCGACCACGTGCGGCGAGCCGTCGGGACGCGAGGTGGTCAGGGTGGCCACATGCGGCTCAGCGAGGAAATCCTCGACTGGCATGCTCACCGGAAGGCTGCGGCATTGCGTTCGGCCCAGGCGGCGAAGCTGCCTGGCGCCCGGCCCAGGACGCGTTCGACGTCGGGGCTCACCTGCTGCTCGCCATCGGTCGGTTCGCCCAGGATGGCCAGGGTGCCCTCGACCACAGGCAGCGGCATGAACTGCGCCATCAGCTTGTGGGCCTCCTCGCGGGTCTGTTCGGTGAAGTGCACCGGTTCGCCCAGCGCAGCCGCGATCGCCGCTGCCCGCTCGCGCGGGGTGGTCGGTGCGGGACCGGTCAGGGTGTAGGTGGCACCCAGGTGAGCGTCCTGGCGCAGGACGGCGGCGGCGACCGCGGCCACATCGTCGGGATCGATGAAGGGCAGGCCGACGTCACCGAACGGCGCTGCAGCCTCCCGCCGAGTGCGGATCGACTCGGCCCAGGCGAAGGTGTTGGTGACCATCCCGCCCGACCGCAGGACCGTCCAGCCCAGCCCGGACTCCTGCACGGCCGCCTCGAACAGGCCCGGGTGCCGGTACGCCTCCGGGCGGGTCCCCGCGCCCTGCGAGGACAGCAGTACCACCTTGCGGAGCCCGGCGGTCTTCGCCACGTCCAGGATGCCGTGCGGGTTCTCGCCCGCAACCAGCAGGAACAGCGCCTCGGCCCCGTCGAAAGCGACCCGCAGACTGGCCGGTTCGGCCAGGTCGGCGGCCACCGCCCGCGCCCCCGGCGGCACGTCGGCGTCGGTGATGTGCCGGGCTACGGCCGTCACCGGCACCTGCGCCTCGGTGAGCATCCGAACCAGCGCCCGCCCGACGTTCCCGGTCGCACCTGTCACCACGATCATGTCGATCTCCCTAGTTCAGAATCAGTTAGTTGACTGACTCACTTCGTCGGATGAGACGCTAGCACAGTCCGGCCGTCGGCTGTCTATAGTTAGTCGGGTGACTAACTCAATGGACTCTCAGCGCCCTCGGACGAAGGCCGCCAGTAAGCGTCAGCGACTGAGGGCCGCCACCGCCCGGGTCCTGCATGAGCAGGGCGTGGAACGCACGACCATCGCCGACATCGCCCGCGCCGCCGATGTCCCGGCGGGCAACGTGTACTACTACTTCAAGACCAAGGACGAGCTGGTCGAGGCCGCCCTCTCCGAGCACACCAACCACCTGGATGCCCTCACCGGCCAGCTCGACCAGCTTCCTGACCCGCGCGAACGCCTCAAGGGTCTCGTGGGCGCGTGGGTCAGTCAGCGCGACACCGCGGCCCGCTACGGCTGCCCCACGGGCACCCTTGCCGTCGAACTCGGCAAGCGAACCGAGGGTGGCCTCGACCTCGCGGCGGGCCATGTCATCCGTCAGCTGCTGGACTGGGTAGAACAGCAGTACCGCCAGATGGGCGTGGCCGACCCCGAGGGCCTCGCACTGGCGCTCGTCGGCGCCTACCAGGGCATGTCCCTGCTCTCCAACGCCCTGCGCGACCCAGAGATCATGACCCGCGAGGGAGCCCGTCTCACTCGCGGGCTCGACAGCCTGACCTGACGCGCACCGGCCCAACTCCCGTCCGGGCGGCAGTCAGACATCCCAGATAAGAAATAAGCCCAGGGTTCCCTTGCTTCTCAGTTGAGCTTGAGGCCATGCCTGCTGGCCTGGACCTGCGTGTTCTCGTCGGTCCGAATGAGGGTCCGTCATCGTCGTGCGTGATCGTGCGGCGGTGGTGAAGCCGAGGAAACCTGATCGCTGAGGAAGATCATTTTCCACGCGTGGTGTGTCAGGGCTTGTGTGCAGCGAGCTCTTTGAATTCGAGGACTTTGCGGTTGGGATTGTCGGCGTGCCAGGTCAGGACCGCGCGGGCGGGTGGCATTCCGGTGAAGGGGAAATCACGCTCGGGTGGGAGAAGTGGCTGAGCATGGCGGTTGTCGTGAGGTACACGCCGCTGCCGTGTGCGACGAGACCCAGCATCTCCTGCTCGGTGTGTGCGGGGGTGGTTCGTCTGATCGGCCGTCCGCTGGGCGTCTCCATGGGCGGCCAGAAGGCTCGCCGCAGTTCCGGCGGCAGGGCCGGGGAGGGGGCGATGATCTTCAGCTCTGCCAGGTCCTCCAGGTTGAGGCTGGGGCGGGCGGCCAGCGGGTGGGACCTGACGATGGCCAGCAGTCGCGGGAACTCGCCTATCACCGGGCCTACCCGCAGGTCCTTGTGCTGGGTGCCCCGGGCGGCTTGTCGGGGCCCGGTCACCGGCTGGCCAGGATCGCGTTGGCGCTCGGGTTGCCCGCCGACGCCACCGGGCCGGACATCATGGAGACGATCGTCGCCGCCCGCGACAAGCCGGGCATCCCGCCGAAGATGGTCTCCGCGCAGGATGCCCTCCTCCTCGCCGACGACATCGACCTGCTGGCGTTCCCGACCCGCTGATCCACGGCAACGACGGCGGCCGCTACATCCAGACCTATGGCATGAACATCGCCAAGACGCCGGACGGATCGTGGACCAACTGGTCGATCAACCGCATGATGATCGCGAGCAGGAACACCCTGGCCGGCCTCATTCCCGGCCCGCAGCACCTGGGCATCATCCGTGCCCAGTGGGCCAAGGAGGGCAAGCCGCTGCCGATCGCCCTCGCCCTGGGGGCCGAGCCCGGCCTGCCGTACGTCGGGGCGATGACGCCCAGTCCAAATCGACGGCGCAGAGGCCCTGACCTGCGCACTTCCTCAGCCGAGACGTATCCGAACGAAAGTCACGCTAAGCGGCCGACCGGGGCTCCACTAACGGGACTTTTCGTTCCGATGCTCGTTAGCCCCCGACTATATGCCGCCCGGCGGTGGACACGTGCCCGATGCCAGGGATTGACATCCATGCCGAAACCTTTACAGCAGACCGCTGTTCAACGACTCGGCCGTACCGAGGCGCAGGATCGGATCGAGCAAACCCGGGAAGCGATCGCGTAGATCGTCGGCGCGTGGCCGGATCCGCCGGTTTCGGCCGTCGACGGTCATGCTGATCAGCCCGGCCTCGCGCAGGATCCGCCAGTGATTGGACAGCGTCGACATCGGCACATCCAAACCGTCGGCGAGAGCGGAACAGGTCGACTCGGGATTGACCCAGGCCCGCCGCACCAACTCCAAACGCACCGGATCACCGAGCGCGTGCAGCACTGACGCGAGTGTCAGTGACTCGCGCGGTGGCTGGGGTAGCGGTCGCATACCTCGACGATACCTCACTATTCGACACTTCGGGATTATGGAACTATTGTCCGGGGGCATCCGCATGTCGAGGGGTCGGAGGGACCGCCTGTGTCTGTAGGCATTCGATCGAACCGGGCAGCCTTGCTCACAATGACCTGCCTGGGTCAGTTCATGGTGCTGCTCGACAGCACCATTGTCGGCGCGGCGCTGCCCGACATGCAGCAGCGATTGCACACCCAATTGACCGGTCTGCAATGGATTGTCGACGCCTACGTACTGCTGGTCGCCATGCTGTTGCTGTCCGGCGGCGTCTTCGCCGACCGCTTCGGCCGCAAACGGATGTTCCTGGCGGGCGTCGCGATGTTCACCGTTGCGTCCGTGCTGTGCTCCGTCGCACCCTCGATCGGCTGGCTGATCACCGGACGGGTGGTGCAGGGCATCGGGGCCGCGGCGCTGAGCCCCGCCTCGCTGGCCCTGCTCGCCGCCGCGCATCCCGTTCCGCAGGAACGAGTTAAGGCGATCGGGCTGTGGGCCGGGTTCAGCGGAATCGGCCTGGCCGCCGGACCGATGGCCGGTGGCATTCTGGTGGATGCCTTCGGTTGGCCCGCCATCTTCCTCGTCAATGTGCCCATCGGCGCGGTCCTGCTGCTGGCCGGTCTGCGAATCCTGGGCGAGTCCCGCAATCCCAGCGCACCGGCGATCGATATCCCGGGGACGGTCCTGTCCGTCCTGGGTGTGGGGGCGCTGACCTATGGGCTGATCGAAGCCGGTTCCCGTGGCTGGACCTCGCCGGTGATCCTGAGCAGCTTCGCCGCCGCGGTGGTAACCCTCTCCGCCTTCGTCGCCGTCGAAGGGCGTAGTTCGACGCCGATGCTGGCGCTGCGGCTGTTTCGGCAGCGGCTGTTCACGGTGTCCAACACGGCCATGGTCGTGGTGGGTTTCGCGCTCATGGGTTCGGCCTTCTTCTTCTCCCAGTTCTTCGTATACGTCCAGGGCAGTTCGATTTTGCGCGCCGGCCTGCAGACCCTGCCCGCGTCCCTCGCCATGGTGATCGTGAGCCCGTATGCGGGCCGGTTCGCCGCCAAGTACGGCTTCCGGATCGTGGTCACCATCGGCCTGGCGCTGGCCGGGCTGGGGCTGCTGGCGCTGGGCTTCGTGCACGCGGACACCGGCTACGGGAATGTGTGGTGGCGGCTGGCGATCGTCGGCATCGGGTTCGGTCTGACTATGTCTCCGCTGACCGGCGCCGCTATTGCGGCGGTCAGCCCGCAGGAGGGCGGTCTCGCGTCGGGTATCAGCAGCACCACCCGGCAGATCGGTGCGGTGCTCGGCGTAGCGGTGCTCGGAGCCATCGTGCGCACCCGGGAATCCGGTGGTGCGTCCTTCGAGGCTGGCCTCAACAGCGCCTTCGTCGCGGCTGGCGCCGTCACCTTGGTCAGTGCCGTGTTGACCGGCCTGTGGCTGGTGAATTCCAAGCCCGCGGAAGTTTCTGCCCCGCAGGCACAACCCACCGATTCAGCCGATTCACCCACGGTCACGACACCGTCCTGACCCGCTCGGCCCGTAATCGCAGGTCTCCTCCTGGACCTGCTGCGGGCGTGGGCGACCCGCTCCACCACCGTCACCGGTTCGGCCCGGCCTGACACGGGGAAGACTGGCCACGACGCGGAGATCTTCACAGACCCGAGGATTCCGTGCACCGGCACCTGGACCCGGAGGGCCTGCCGCGAACGGAATCGGATGCCGCACGTCCCCGGGCCGCAGCCCGTCCACCGACGCCAGCATCCCGCCGCCCCACGCCGACACGATCGGCACGCCGGCCTGCGCCTCGATCAGCACCGCGTTGGGCGCGGCGTGGGTCTCGGCGCGCACGTAGTTCTGGTCCACGTGCGACAGGCGGCCCCGCGTCAACTCCGGCGTGCCCGCTTTGATCACCGGGGTGAGGCCGACGTTGCAGGCCTCGGCGACCAGCAGGGCGACCAGCGAGGTGTGCAGGTCGTCCATGCGGGTGGAGATGTCGGCCAGGTGAGTGAGGCGTCCGGGAACCAGGTCCACTCATGGACTTCCAGCAGCAGCTCGGGCAGGTCGACGCGGGGCAGCATCGCCTGACACACCGCCCGCAGCTCCGCCAGCGTGGCCGACTCGCCTAGCGCACCCAGCGGTTCCACCACCAGCCGGGCCCGCCCCGGCTGGGCCGAGGTGCCGGGCGAGACGACGACCTTCACCAGGGACTCATCGCCCGCCTCCTCCAGGCGCGCGGCCATCTGCTTCCACGCCGCGTCCAGCGCCATGGCCTTGCTGTTCAGGTGCTCGGCGACCGGGTCGGTGAGCGACAGCGAGGCCAGCACGTCTTCGGCGACGGCCTCCCACGTGGTCCCGGCGAGCAGGTGGGCCCGTGGGTCGCCCCATCGCAGCGACGGCGTGGCGTACACGTCCCGCACCTGCAGGGCACGGTGCAGGTGCTCCAGCACGCACACCACGTACGCGTCCCGGTCCGCCGCCCCCTCTGGCAGGTCCGGGTTGGAATACACCGCGCGCTTCCACGCCCGGCCCACAAGATGGGCGTCGACTTCCTTGGGCAGCAGCGGCTTCTTGCCCACCTGCCGCCGTGACAGCTCCGGCAACGCCCGCACCGCCTTCAGCAGCCGAACCCCGCCCGGCGCCGCGGCCAGCGCCTTGGACTCGCCCAGCAGCTTCAGGAACCTCACGAGAACGGCTGCTGCCACTAAATCCACCAGACACCTTGCTAGCGCGACAGCCAGCTCATCGGCGGCTGGCTCGCCGACCTGGCCACCAAACCTTCACCAGCGCAGCAACGCCGCCCTCCGCCACGGCCAGTACGACGACGAAGACTCCGACAAGGCACCCGCCTGACCGAAACCGCCACCCCCGGGGGGCGGGCGCCCTCACAGCACCCCTGCACCGTCGGGCTTGAGTTCGGGCACACACATGCGGGCCAACGCTCCTGCTCTTTGGTGGGTCGAGGGTTCTACGCCCACCCCGCCGATGCCGGACGGTGTGGGCGTAGAGCCTTGTACCTGATGGCGCCCGGTTCGTATTACCAGGGAAGGGTGCCTGCGGCGCCAAAATAGCCTCCGGTCGGGCCATCAGGACCCACCTGCGCCATCCGCACGATGATCTCGGCACCCTCCTCGACCGTCTGCACGCCGGTGGTCCCGTTCAGGTCGGTCTTGGTGAAGCCAGGTTCCACCGCGTTGATCCGCATGTTCGGGAACGCCTTCGCGTACTGCACGGTGATCATATTGACCGCGGTCTTCGACGCCGGGTAGGCGACGCCCGGGTAGGCGTACGACGGGGTGCCCGGGGTGGTGACCCGGGTCAGCGAGGCCAGGCCGCTGCTGACGTTGACCACGACCGGGGCGGCGGAACACTGCAGCAGTGGGAGAAACGCATGGAGGACGCGCACCGTGCCGAAGACGTTCGTCTCGAACGTCTGCCGCATCAAGTCGGCGGTCACGTCCGCGGCCCCGATCACGACGTTGTTGTCACCCATCTCTTCTTGGATGCCGGCGTTGTTGACCAGTACGTCCAGCCCTCCGTCGGCCACGATGGCATTCGCTGCGGCCTGCACGGACGCGTCGTCGGTGACGTCGAGCTGGACTACCCGCGCGCCCAACTGCTCGGCGGCCCGGCGCCCGCGTTCGGCGCCCCGGCTTCCGATGTAGACGGTGTGGCCCGCGGCGATGAGTCGGCGGGCGGTCTCGAAGCCGAGACCCTTGTTTGCTCCAGTGATCAGTATTGCTGTCATCCCTCCACGATGCGGCGGAGCTGCGCGGTCAGCCAGGCGTCCCGTCTTCCTGGGACTGTCAGTACCAGGAAGATCCGGGCAGGGCGGTGCACAGTGGTGTCATGGCGACCACGGAGTTTGGGCACACGGTGCGGCGCTGGCGCGACCGGGTCTCCCCGGAGGCGGCCGGGCTGCCCGTCGGCGGCCATCGGCGCGCGGCCGGGCTGCGCCGCGAGGAGCTCGCCCTTCTGGCCGGGATCTCGGTCGACTATGTCACCCGCCTCGAACAGGGCCGGGCGACCAACCCGTCGGAACAAGTCGTCGAGGCCCTGGGCCGGGCTCTGCGCTTGTCCGGAGTCGAGCGCGAGCATCTGTTCAACGTCGCGGGGCTCGTACCGCCGGGGCAGGGCACGGTGCCGGCCTACATCACGCCGAGCGTTCAGCGGATGCTGGACAGGCTGACGGGGACGCCTGTCGCGGTCAGCGACGCGACGTGGACGCTGCTGCTGGCCAACCCGCTGTACACGGCATTGATGGGTGAGCGGCACGGCAACGAGCGCAACGCGGTGTGGCGCAACTTCCTCGGCTCGGGCAGCCGGGTCCGCCACACACCGC
>JAOPYO010000338.1 GCA_025964575.1 Actinomycetes bacterium | reverse complement strand
CGAACGTCTGCGCGATGGAGATCCACTCGGTCGCCACTGGTCCGCTCACCTGCAGCGGCGTGTCGGCGACGTGGCGGCGCTGGGTCACGACCAGGCAGAAGTCCAATGCCGTGCCCTTGACACGGTCGGCCGCACCGGCCTCCCCCCACGCCCAGGTGTCGCCGGAGGGCGCCACCAGCTCCACCCGCACCGGAGCAGCCGGCACGGGTCGCCCGCGCAGCGCGAAGCTGAACCCCGCGGCAATCACCCCGAGGTGCGCGACGTGGCGCAGCCGGTCGGTCGGCTCCCGCACCGCGGCCAGCGCGTCGGCGATGTCCTGGCCGTGTGCCCAGGTCTCCATCAGCCGGGCGGTCGCCGAGGACGCGGCGCTCATGTCCGGCCCATACCACGGCAGGCGGGTGCGGGGGTCGAGGCCGCGGAAGGTGGCAACGTAGGCGTTGCGCGCCCGGTCGAGCCAGGCCCGCACCTCCTCCGCACCGAGGTGCGAATGCTGGGCGGCCACCTGGTCGGGGAAGCCGTCCCCGAGGTCCACCAGCCTCGCAGCATCGCGACGGAACCCTGCGGGATCCACGGCCGCCTGGCGTGCCGTCTCGTCGAAGTACGCCAGGTGGGTGAGCTGGTCGCGGACGTTCCACCCGGCCGCTGGTGTAGGCGTCGCCACGCCCGTGTCGTCCAGGTCCGCGACCAGGGCCCGAATCACGTCGGTCTCGGCCTCCAGGTCGTCGAGCAGCTGTCCCATCGATACCGCCATGATCAGCACCCTTTCCAGACGGGGGAGCGCTTCTCCCGGAACGCCGCGGGTCCCTCTTGCGCGTCGGCCGAGAGGTAGACCGGCTCCCAGATCTCCTCCGCGCGGGCGTAGGCCCGCTCACGGGGGAACCGCGCCGATAGGTAGCCGGTCTGCTTGGCGGCGAGCACTGACAGGGGCGCGTTCGCGGCGATCCGCTCGGCGAGTTCCTGCGCGTGCTCCCGCAGTTGCGCGGCGGGCACGACTGCGTTGACCAGGCCCACTTCGTAGGCCCGCTGCGCGGTGATCGGGTCGCCGGTCAGCAGGAGCTCCATCGCGATCCGCGGGGGCACCAGCCACGACAGTGGCGCAGCCCACGGGGACCCGCGGCCCACCTTGACCTCGGAAACCGCAAACCGGGCGTGCTCGGCGGCGACGACGAGGTCGCACTGCTGCGCGAGCAGGAACCCGCCTGCGTACGCCACTCCGTTGACGGCGGCGATCGTCGGCTTGACCACCTCGACGTTGCGGCCCAGCTGGGGCAGGAAGTCCGGCGGCGGGACGGTCAGCGCCGTGTCTGCCATCTCCTTGAGGTCGCCGCCCGCGCAGAAGGCATCGTCCCCCGCGCCGGTGAGCACCAAGACCTTCGCGGTGTCGTCGTCGTTGAAGCGGCGCACGCCGGCGAACAGGCCCTCGCGCACGTCCTTGCCCAGCGCGTTGCGCGCTTCCCGGCGGTCGATCGTCATCCAGGCGACGCCGCGCACCACCTCGTACCTGACAGGACCGGTCATCAGTGCTCGTCCTCGCTGATTACGGCGAGCGGCTCGCCCGCCTCGACGGTCTGACCCACCGTCACGAGCACCTCGGCGACCGTGCCGTCGCACGGGGCCTTCACGGTGTGCTCCATCTTCATCGCCTCGACCACCAGGATCGGTGCCCCGGCCAAGATGGCCTGCCCGGCCTGCGTCGCGACCCGCACCACCGTGCCCGGCATCGGCGCCAGCAGTGAGCCCGGCGCCACCTCCGATCCTGGTTCGGGGAAGCGCTCCGGCTCGTACAACGTGCTCGCGCCGAGCGCGCTGTCGCAGAAGGTCGCCTCGCCGACGCGATGCACGTCGATCCGGCGGCGCACCCCGGCCACCTCGAGGTCGACCACGTCGGGTCCGACGTGGTGCGCAACGACACCCATCAGCTCGATCCCGTTCACACGTGCCCGCAACCGGTCCCTGTCCAGCCGGTAGCGTACGTTCAGTTCCGTCCCAGCGACGTCGCGGTACTCCGCGTACTGGTCCTGGCTGCGCACGTTGCGCCATCCCGACGGCACCGAGGCCAGCACGGTTGTCGCCGCCCGACGGGCAGCCTGGTCTGCGAGCGCCGCGGCCAGCGCGTGGAGGGCCGTCCCGGTCTCGTCGGGGCGGCGGGCGAGGGCGGCGGGGTCGTGCCGGGTCAGGTAACCCGTATCGGTATGGCCCGCCCCGAACTCCGGTTCGCGCAGGATGCCGACCAGCAGGTCCCGGTTGGTGACCACGCCGTGCAGGTGAGCCTCGGAGAGCGCCCGCGCTAGGCGGCGGACCGCCTGCGCCCGGTCCGGGCCGTGCGCGATGACCTTGGCCAGCATCGGGTCGTAGTGGGTACCGACGATAGATCCGTCGCGCACGCCGGTGTCGATCCGGATCCCGGGCAGGTCGGGAATCCGGAAGCGGTGCAGCGTCCCGCTGCCCGGACGGTAGTCGGCAGTGGGGTCCTCGGCGTAGAGGCGGGCCTCGATCGCGTGGCCGACGACTTCGGCGGCGCGCACCTCGTCCGGCAGCGGCGCCCCCTCGGCGATCAGCAGCTGCAGAGCGACGAGGTCCAGGCCGGTGACCGCCTCAGTGACCGGATGCTCGACCTGCAGCCGAGTGTTGACCTCGAGGAAGTAGAAGCTCCTGCTGGCGTCCATCACGAACTCGACGGTGCCGGCCCCGACGTAGCCGATCGCCTCGCCCGCGGAGACGGCGGCCTTGCCGAGCTCCGCGCGCAGCACGTCGTCGACCGCAGCGGACGGCGCCTCTTCGATGATCTTCTGGTAGCGCCGCTGGATCGAGCACTCTCGCTCGAACAGGTGGACCACGGTGCCGTGGGTGTCGCCGAAGATCTGTACCTCGATGTGGCGCGGGTCCTCCACGAGGCGCTCAAGAAACACGGTGCCGTCGCCGAAGGCCGACGCGGCCTCGCGGCGAGCGGCCGTGACCGCCGCGACGACCTCCCCGGCGTCACGCACGATCCGCATCCCGCGCCCGCCACCGCCGAATGCTGCCTTGACCAGCAGCGGGAACCCGATGCCGACGGCGAGCCGCTCGAGCCGGGTCGGGTCGTCGTCGCCGTCGGGCGGGCCGCCAACGGTCGCTCCCGGCAGAACCGGGACGCCGGCCGCAGCCATCAGTTCCTTCGCCCGGATCTTCGATCCCATGGCCTCGATGGCCGCGACGGGCGGTCCGACGAAGACGATCCCTGCCTCGGCGCAGTCCCGGGCGAAGCCCGCGTTCTCCGACAGGAAGCCGTAGCCCGGGTGAACGGCATCGGCCGAGGTGGCCTTCGCCGCCGCGAGGATCGCGTCGCCGCGCAGGTAGGTGTCAGACGGGACGGCACCGGGGAGCCGCACCGCCTCGTCGGCGGCCTCGACGAACGGCGCGTCGGCGTCAGGGTCCGAGAACACTGCGACGGTGGCGATGTCCAGCTGCCGCGCGGTTCGCATGATCCGCGCGGCGATCTCGCCGCGGTTGTCGACGAGTAGTTTTACGCTGGGCATGTTTCCCCTCACATCCGGAAGACGCCATAGCCCCGGTTGCCGGCGAGATCGTTAGAG
>JAOPYO010000263.1 GCA_025964575.1 Actinomycetes bacterium | reverse complement strand
CCATCTTAGGGGAACAGAGCGGCACTTCCAGACGTTGGAACTTTCGGCGCTTCCAAGCACGTCCAGCGTCCATGTCCGAAATTGCTCAGCACAATCAACGAGGTGAGTGTTCCATGGCTCAGGTACGCCGGCAGGCCAATCTTCCCCGTCCCAGCTGGGGCTGGCAGGACGCCGCCGGGTGCCAGGGGGAAGACCTCGTACTTTTCTTCGGCCCAGACGGTGAACGGCAGCCCGAGCGCGAAATTCGTGAGCGCAAGGCCAAGCAGGTGTGCATGGGATGTCCCGTGCGGACCGACTGCCTCAACTACGCCGTCTCCCGGCCCGAGAAGTACGGCACATGGGGCGGCCTGAACGAGGACGAGCGCGCTTCGGAGCGTCGCCGCCGGATGCGCCGCGCCAACGCCGCCTGAAAAGTAGAGGCGAGCCCCCTGGACCAACCCCAGGCGAAAATGTACGGCCCCGCAGCTCAGCCTGCGGGGCCGTTTGCGTGCACGCCTACGGCCTCTCCGCCGCGCGGGCCATCAACGTGACCACGTCGTCGTCGGTGAGCTGTTCGAAGTCCCGGTACCAGTATCCCACCGCTCGGAAGTTCACCGGTGCGGTGAGCACTACAAGATCATCTACACCGCCGGCCAGCGCACGCACCGTCTCGGCGGCCCCGACCGGCACCGCGAGCACGACCCGCGCCGGCTCCCTCAGCCGTACGGCTCGTAGCGCCGCCCGCGCCGTGCCTCCGGTGGCCAGCCCGTCGTCGACCACGATCACGGCATGGCCCTGCAGAGCCGGGAGCGACCGGTCCCCGCGGTAGGCGGCGACCCGGCGCTCCAGCTCGACTCGTTCACTTCGTATGGTCGCGGCGAGATCCTCTTCAGAGAGGCCGAGCTGGTCCAGCAGACCCTGGTCGAGGACCGGCTCGCCTCCTTCCGCGATCGCGCCCACGCCCAGCTCCGGCTGGTACGGATAGCCGATCTTTCGGGTGACCAGGACGTCCAGCGGCACCTTCCAGTCGGCCGTGGAGAGCCGGCGGGCGACCTCGAACCCGACCGGCACCCCACCCCGGGGCAGCGCCAGGACGACCGGGTGGTCCAGCTTCAGCGACACCAACTGCTCGGCGAGCGCCCGGCCGGCCTCCGCACGGTCGTCGAAGGGCAGCCGGAGACCAGCCCCTCGCGCCGATATGCGGTTCCACGGCACCAGCACCACTTCCCTCTGGTCTGGTCCCTACCCCCAGATCACCCCCATATGGGGGGTGGCCTCGTAGTTCGTCAGGCCGAGGCGCCGGTGAGCCAGCGGAGGGGGTTGTCGTGCAGGATCGTCCGCACCGTGGCCTCGTCGACGCCGGCGGCGCGCAGGGCGGGCAGGAAGGTGTGGAAGAGGTAGCCGTAACCCGTGCCGCCGTAGTCGAGGAGGTGCCCCATCCGGGAGACCCCGCCGGACAGCAGCACCTGGTCGGCGTGTCCCGCCTCGATGAGCTCCAGGACCCGGCCCAGCCGCCCGTCCTCGTCGGCGGTCCTGGCGCCGCGCGCGAGCATGCCGAAGGACACGTACGCCCCGGACTCGGCGATCTTACGATGCACGGCGACGTCCTCGGTCCGGTCCTGGTGACCGACGGCGATCCGGTCGGCGGGCAGGCCCTCGCCGACCAGGATCTCCAGCTGGGCCAGACCCGCCTGGCCGTGCGTGGCCACCGCGAGCCCCGACTCCAGGCCGGCCCGGGCGGCGGCGCGCAGGCACCGTTCTTCTGCCTCGGTCGGCGCGTTCCCCCACGTGCCGACCTCGCCGATCACGCCCGGCAGGATGCTGGTGCCGTCCAGTCCGTACCCGATCTCGGCGAGCAGCCGCTGGGCGATCTGGTCGATGTCGGCGGTACGGACGAAGTCAGGGTGGAAGGGCTCGGCCAGGAATCCCGTGGCGGCGACCACGGCGACCTGGCTGCCGGCGCTCATCCGTGCCAAGGTGTTGGCGTCGCGACCCACGGCGATGCCGGTGAGGTCGACCACCAGGCTCAGGCCGTGCTCCTCCTGGAGATCCGCAAGCTCCTTGCGGACCCTGCGCTCCTCGTCCAGCCACCGGCGGGGGTCGGAGGGCACCCGCACCGGCCAGCGCAGATCTATTTGCAGGTGCTCGTGGGCGAGCACCGGCCCTTCGATGGCCGAGACCGGCACGGTCCCGGTGACGGTCCGCAGCCGACCGAAATCTGGACGGTAAGTGCCGAGTTCTGGGCGGTAAGTCATGTTGCTGGAGATTACGTGATATTTAGGACTCCAACATACAAAAAGGCCGAAAGCTTTACTTAACAGCCTGCATGGCCACGCTCCCACCTACCGGACCCGACGGGCTCCGCTAGGCGGGAGCGACGGTCTGCTCGGCGGCTGCGCGGACCGCGCGGGCCCGGGCGGTGCCGACGCTCGGCCACATCTTGTCGATCTCCGCGTTCAGAGCGGCGCCGATGAGGACCGCCAGCGCCGCGACGTACAGCCAGGCCAGCAGCGCGATCGGTGCGGACAGCGACCCGTACATGGAGACCCCGGACAGTGAGCCGGCCAGGTAGAGGCGCAGGATGACGCTGCCGACGATCCAGATGATCATCGCGACCACGGCCCCCGGCACCTCTCGCCACCAGGCCGTACGGACCGGAACGCTCACATGGTAGAGCGTCGCGAGCAGCAGGATCGACAGCGCGACGACGGTCGGCCAGTACAGCACCTGGACGTAGTGGGTCGTCGATGGGAGCGCCTGCTTGACCAGCGCGGGACCGGCCATCAGCAGCGGGATCACTATGAGCATCCCGACCAGACCGCCGAGGTACAGCAGGAAGGCGCGTAGCCGGGTCCTGATCACTCCCCGGATCCCGGACAGACCGTAGGCGATGGTGATCGTGTCGACGTAGACGTTCATCGCCCGTGATCCCGCCCACAGCGAGATCAGAAAGCTGACCGAGACGATCTCGACCCGCTGGCCCTTGATCACGTCGTCGATCAGCGGGATGACGACCGTCTTGACGGTCTCGGGCGTGATCACCGTCGAGGCCTTGTCGATCACCCACTCACGGATCTCGATGACCGTCGGCTCGCCCAACGCCCCTCTGAAGTGACCCATCGTGCCGATCAGACCGAGCACCAGCGACGGCAGCGAGACCAGGGCGAAGAAGGCGGCCTCCGCGGCCAGTCCGGTCACCCGATAGCGGAAGGCCGCGACCGCGGTGTTGCGCACCAGCCGCCACACGATCGTCCAGAGACCCGCTGCCGTCTGTCTGGAGGCAGGGGCTTCGGCTACGCGAGTGGAAGCATCGGAGACGGTCGTCACGGTCATCTACGGTAGAGCCTTACCAGTCTGGAACATGTCGCATCGCCCATTTCCGGGATCACCCTGGCGGGTCTGCTGCTCTCCATGCACGTGCCGAGCCCATGCCCTAGGAGATGAGAGCCAAACGGAGGGGCCCTGGTTCGGCAGTAGGCCACTCCCCGCTCCCGAAGTGATGAATATCACACACTCTCATTTCGGTGATAACCGTGGCAAATCGTGACGCCTGTTGGTTCTGGGTCTGTAACGACTGGGGACACTCCTGCTTCGGACGCGGCGGCCCTACGTGGTCCGCAGCGTGACCGACTTGTCACTGTTCGTCGCCGCCCACGTAGGTCGTGGCCCGGCCCTGAGGTAAGGAACATCATGAAGACCGCCAAGAGGATGAAGACCGGGACCGCGCGCAACGAGATGGGCTCAGGCCATTCCAAGGGCTCGATGGCCAGGAAGGGCCTCATGGCCATCGGCGCCGTCGCCGCGATCGCGATCGTCGGCAAGACGATCCGGAAGCGCCGGGCCCTCTGAGACGGGGCACTGAACAGAGCACTCGTGACGTTAGGTGACAATAAAGGCATGATCTGCACGGCGTGCCGGAAGCGTCATCACGACGAGTGTCGTGGTGGCAGCTGGTGCGACTGTCAGCACCAGCCTGCCTCCTCGACCGGAGAACCCACCGGAATTCCGGCCGGGAAGCCCACCGGGAAGCGGCAGACCGAGCCTCCCGTCAACTGGATCCGGCAGGGATGACGCCATGAACGCCACTTCGAACGCGCGTCCACATGCCGGACGTGGCTGGACAATCTCTGAGACTTCGTGTCAGAGTCGAGGCATGAGTGCTGCGGACCCACTGCTGGTGATGCGCCGGCATGTTGATTTTCTCCGCGTAAGCACCGCAATCTGTCTGTGACGCCCTCCCACGCCCCATTTGTATAGCGGGCGCGTGGTGCTCCGGCGGTGTCACATCTCCTAGTCACGCAACGCAGCGATCTGGGCGTGCGGCTATGTCTGCCAGTGCATCACGCGTCTCTCACGAACAGAGATACCGAGGACGCGCGCCGTGCCACCGAAGCAAACCGTGAAGCGCAAGCGTGGCGAGGGCCAGTGGGCCCTCGGCTACCACGAGCCGCTGAACAAGAACGAAGAGAACAAGAAGAACGACGACGGGCTCAACGTCGAACGCCGGATCATCGACATCTACTCCAAGGCGGGGTTCGACTCCATCGATCCCGCCGACCTGCGTGGCCGGTTCCGCTGGTTCGGGCTGTACACCCAGCGCAAGCCCGGGATCGACGGCGGCAAGACCGCGATCCTGGAGCCCGAGGAGCTCGACGACCGCTACTTCATGCTCCGCGTGCGCATCGACGGCGGGGCGCTCACCTCGGAGCAGCTGCGGCTGCTCGGGGAGATCTCGCAGGACCACGCCCGCGGCACG
>JAOPYO010000224.1 GCA_025964575.1 Actinomycetes bacterium | reverse complement strand
ACATCCCACACCGTAGACGAACCATCACTTACGGTAGTCGACGTTGTGCCGTCGACACCCTCGATCACAGACATGATGACGCTTCTCCCCCCCGAAGAAGTGGGCGTTCCCACAGGTCACTTGCTTCCCAGAAGATCACTCCTTACACACCTGATGGGATACCCCCAGCGGACGCAGCCGCCGCAGGATCAAACCGAAGATCACGGCCATCGCGGGCAGGGCGACCAGCAACAGCGAGGACAGCGGCGTGTTCTGCCGGAGGGCCAGCACCGCACCGCCGACGCACATGATCGGGGCGGACACGATCGTGGTGAAGGTCAGCAGCGCCACCATCTGGACCTGCTGGACGTCGTTGGTGGTCCGGGTGACCAGCGACGGGATGCCGAACCGGCCGGTCTCGCGGGCGGAGAAGGCCTGCACCCGGTCGAAGATCGCGACCCGGATGTCGCGCCCCACGGCCATGGCCGTACGGGCTCCGTAGAAGACGGCCCCGGCCGTGCCGGCGGCCTGCACCAAGGCCACGACGAGCATGAGCCCGCCGGTCCTCAGAATGTGGCCGGTGTCCCCCTTCACCACGCCGTTGTCGACGATGTCGGCGTTGAGCGTGGGCAGGACGAGCGTCCCCACCGTCGAGACCGCCTGCATCACGACGATCAGCACGAGGGACACGCGGCGTGTCCGCAGGTGCTCGCGCAAGAGCCTGATCAGCATGTGAGCCTCCTCGAGCCGATTCGGAGGGTCAGGCGCCGAAGGCGCGGACGGCCTTGGCGTTCCGGAGCGCATGCGCCCACCACGCGAGCTGGTCGAGCATGGTCTTGGCCGCGGCGTCGCACCCGGTCGGGTCCTTCGGCAGGCCGTCCGGACCGAAGAGGTCCCAGATGCCGTGGAAGCTGACCGTGTCGCGGATGGTGGTCGCGTGCATCTCGCCGAAGACCAGGCGAAGCTGCTCCACGGCGCGCAGGCCGCCGGACATCCCGCCGTAGGAGACGAACCCGACCGGCTTGGCCGTCCACTGGGTGAAATGCCAGTCGATCAGGTTCTTCAGTCCCCCTGGGAAGCTCTTGTTGTACTCGGGCGTCACCACCACGAAGGCGTCGGCCGCTTCCAGCCGTGGCGTCACCGCCGCGAGCAGCTCCCCGGTTTCGGGGGCGGGGCTGTGCAGCACCGCCGGGACCGGGGTCTCGGCCAGGTCGATGACGTCGATGGCCATGTCGTCGCGCTGCCCGGCCTGCTGGACGAACCAGTTCGCCACGGTCGGGCCGACTCGCCCCTCCCGCGTGCTGCCGATGATCACTGCGACCTGGAGGCGGTTCTCGCTCATGACGGATCCCTTCGATGCGTACGGTGTATCTAGATGAGTACACCGTACACATCAATGCGTACGGTGTATAGCCACTGATACGATGTACGCGGACGATCCAAGGAGGGCCGATGGCCTCAGAGAAGGAACCCGGCGGCGAACCCCCGGCGGCGGACGAGCGGCTCTCGATCTGGGAGCGGCTCGAACACCCCACCCCCGCGCCCCGGGCGAGCCTGACCCATGGTCAGATCGGCGCGGCCGCGGTCGAGATCGCCGACGCCGAGGGCCTGGACTGCGTCTCCATCCGCCGACTGGCCGGCCGGCTCGGCGTCGCCCCGATGGCGCTCTACCGCTATGTGTCGAGCAAGGAGGAGATCTTCGAGCTGATGGTGGACGCCGTCCACGCGGGCGGCGCGGACTTCGAGGCCGCCTCCGGCGACTGGCGGGCCGTGATGCGGGCCGCCGCTCACGGAACCCGCGCCATCATGCTCCGGCACCCCTGGCTGGGGCGGGTCTCCTCACAGGCGGTCACCGTGCTCACGCCCAACCAGCTGGCGAGCGCCGAACGGGCGCTCGCCGCTCTCGACGGTCTCGGCCTCGACGCCGACACCATGATGGCCATCTTCGACACCGTCATCGCCTACGCGCGAGGGGCGACCGCCAGAGAGGTCGTCCTGCTGGAGATAATGAAACGCGAAGGCTGGCAGACGGGCGACGACGTCCGCGACGCCCTTGCGCCGCACATGATCTGGCTCATGAGCACCGGCCGCTATCCCACCTTCGAGCGCTGGGCCAGAGAGGCGAAACGGAAGGACGACGCCGAGTGGCGCTTCGACTTCGGCCTGGAATGCGTCCTCAACGGAATTGCCGCCCAGTTGAGCATCTAGTCACGACTTCCCCGGAGGGTGGACGCTGGCCCGGGCCAGGCCCGGGCCAGGCCCGGGCCAGCCGACGTTGCCTCAGATGGATTTCTGGTAGCTGCGGGAGGAGCGCGTGGACAGCCAGCGTTACCGCACCCCGCCAAACCTCGCCCGGGGCGGCGCCGTCCGGGCTGAGGAGGCCTGTCGACGACGGCGTCTCCGGGAGCGATGTCTTTCGAAAGGACATTCGGATCAGGTAGCGTCAGCATCGCCCCTGACGCTCCGAGTGCGTATCCGAGGCCCCACGGTGTCGACTCCGCTCAGCTCCGACGACGTACGGTCGCGTGTCCTGCGTCGCTGGGGCCTGACCGTTCCGGAGGAGTGCGACGAACCGGGCGGCGGGCTCACCCGGCTGGAGACCGCCGACGGCCCCGTCGTGCTCAAAGAGCTCCTGGATCTCGACCGCAGGCAGATCTTGTTCCAGCACCGGGTGGCGCTGGCGTTGGCCGCTGCGGGACTACCGGTGCCGGAGCCCATCCCGGCGGCGAACGGCCGCACTCTCGTCACGACGAACGGCCGGCGGTACGCGTTGTATCGCTGGATCGATGGACGCCACCGCAACGGCCTCGATCTCTCCCTGCCCGCCTGCCAGGAGCTCGGTGGTCTGCTCGGCCGAGTGCACCGCGAGCTGGACCGGATGACACCACCGGTGCAGCAGGCTCTGCTGATCCCCACTCCCCGGGCCCGCGATGCCATCGCCACCGCCGACCGGCTGCTGGCCGGGCTGCCTCATCCGCGCGACGACTTCGACTCGCTGGCCGAACGGCACCTCAGAGAGCGGCGCGAGTTGTTGCACGACCTGGCCGACCACCAGCCTCCGGAGATGGAGGCCGTAGCCGTGGGCTATGTGCACGGTGACTTCCACGCGGGCAACCTGCTGTTCGGCAGGCTCGGTATCGTGGCGATCCTGGGATGGGATCGGCTGAAGGTCGCACCCTTCGCCGCCGAGCTCGTACGGGCCGCCACCTCACTGTTCGGGCACGGAGACGAGCACGGCATGGATCTCGAGCGGGTGACGGCGTTCGTGCGCGGCCACGCGGCGGTCTTCGAGCTGGACGCCGCCCAGATCCAGTCCGCGGCGCATCGGCTCTGGTGGGAGCGGCTCTGCGACGTCTCGGTGTTCGAGCGGCGTCACCTCGACCAGGGCCCCTCGGCCGCGGCGTTCGTGCAGTGGTGGACCACCGAGCTGGAGAGCACCCTCGACGCATTCGCCGCCCCGTACACCTCCACCCGAAGAGACGCGCAAGACGACGAGATCCTCGAAGTGTCCTAACCCGTCACCTCACGAAGGGTGGGGGTGGAAGCGGCCGAAGGCACCGCGGTGGTAGAGCAGCGGGGCTTCGGCCTCGCCCAGTCCGATACCCGTGACCCTGCCGACGATCAGCCAGTGGTCACCGACGGCATACGTGGCGTACCACTCGCAGAGCAGGTACGCCACGGCGCCGTCCAGCAGCGGCTCCCCCGCCGGCCCCGGGCTCCAGCGGGTCGGCTCGGCGAACCGGTCCACATCACGAGCCGCGAAGCGCGCGGCGAGTGCGGACTGGTCATGGCCGAGCACGTTCACCGCGAACGTCGACGCCTCCCGTAGGCCCGGCAGCGTCGTCGACGACTGCGCCACGTAGAAGGAGACGAGCGGGGGATCGAGGCTCACCGAGGTGAACGACGTCGCGGTCAGCCCGGCCGGGCCTGGATCCGGCCGGGCAGTGACCACGACGACGCCGGCCGCATGCCGTGCGAGGGCGCTCCGGAAGTCCTCCGCAGAGATCTGGGGAGAGTTTTCACCGGTGACCGGGGCGGGCCGTGCCAACGACGCCCCGGTCACCGAGCCACCTCTGCCGTGACAGCGCCCCGCACGGCAGAGACGATCTTGTTTGCCCACTCCGCGAGTACGGAGTCGAGCTGGTCGAACTGTGATTCGAGCAATGCCAGGCCTGGAGTGGGCACGGTCGCGCCGAGCTCCACCAGCAGCGGACGCAAATGGACCTCCACGGCCAGCGCATGCTGGGGCGCGCCCATGACGAGCAGCGGGAGCGCCACCACCCCTTCGAGCGCGCCCGAGGGAAGCCTGTCGAGGAACACCTTCAGCAGACCGGTGTAGGTGGCCTTGTAGGTGGGGCTCGCGACCACGACGAGGTCGGCCGAGGCGACCACCGCCAGAGCGTCCGCGATCACCGCGGACGGCTCCGTCAGCAGCAGCCCGGGGGCCAGTGCGGAGAGGTCGATCACCACGGGCTCCGCGTCGATCCCCGCGGCACCGGCGACGGCCCGGGCCGCGGAGACGGCGGCCGAGTGCGTCCGGGATCCCGGGCGCGGATTACCGACGATGACGACGAAACTCACGGTGACTCCGTTTCAGGGGGTGCGTCACCATTTTGTCGCCGAGTTTCATACTAAGTCAATAGGTATTGTAGGAATTTGTACCGCCTGCGTCCGCGCGGTGATGCCTCCCACCCCTGGGGTACCACCGCGCGGACGCCGGTCCGCCGTGCGTGCCTGGCCGATCCGGGCCCTCGTCCGTCGAGGAGGAGCCGACGATGACCAATCGACCTGCCACGTCACAGCCCCGCGGCCACTGCCTACGGCGCCCCATCGGAGCACCGCCACACTCGACCGCGGAGGTCTTGATGTCTTCGACATTAGAGATCCGGATGACGAGAAGTGCTACATGCCGGTGACAGTCTCGTTTCGTCGACCAAGGATCCGGCAGGATCAGGGGTGTGCATCCAGCAGTCATCCCGGCCCCCGCAGAGCTGACCTTCCTGCCGGCCTCCTTCGCCATCACTCCCACCACCCGCCTCCTCGCCGCGCCCGGCATCGCCGCCACTCATCTGGCCGCTCTGTTGCGCCGCTCGACCGGCCACGCCCTGCCCCTGGAGACCGGGGACGCCGACAGGGGCACCATCGCCCTCACCCTGGACGGCCCGGCCGACCTCGGTGAGGAGGGCTATCTCCTGGACGTGGACGATCTTGGGGTACGACTCCGCGCGCACACCGACGAGGGCCTGTTCCGGGGGGTGCAGACCCTGCGCCAGTTGCTGCCCGCCGCCCTCGAGCGCGGCGAACCACAGCCCGGCCCATGGAACATTCCCGGCGTACGACTCGAAGACCGACCGCGCTTCGCCTGGCGCGGCATCATGCTGGACGTCGCCCGGCACTTCTTCGGGGTGGAGGAGGTCAAGCGCCTCATCGATCTGGTCGTTCCGTACAAGATCAATGTGCTCCACCTGCACCTCACCGACGACCAGGGGTGGCGCCTGGCCATCGACGGCTGGCCACGGCTGGCCCACTACGGCGGAGGAAGCGAGGTCTGCGGAGGAAGCGGCGGTTTCTACACCAAGGCCGACTATTCGGAGATCGTCCGTTATGCCGCCGAGCGGTATCTGACGGTGGTTCCCGAGATCGATCTGCCGGGCCACACCAACGCCGCCCTCGCCTCGTATCCGGAGCTGAACTCCGACGGGGTCGCACCCGACCGATATACCGGCATCGAGGTCGGCTTCAGCTCACTGAGCACCGGCGAGGAAATCACCTACCGGTTCATCGACGAGGTCCTCGGCGAGGTGGCGGCGCTCACCCCCGGGCCCTACCTGCACATCGGCGGCGACGAAGCGCAGGCCACCGATCCCGCGGAGTACACCCGATTCATCCAGCGAGTGGAGCGGATCGTGCGAGCGCACGGCAAGGAGATGGTGGGCTGGCAGGAGATCGCGTCGGCCCCGCTCACGCACGGAACCGTCGCGCAGCACTGGCGCCCGGCGAGGGGCTCCGCGCCGGACGTGGAGGCCCGCACGCTCGTTGACGCCGTACGCAGTGGCGCCCGGATCGTCATGTCCCCCGCCCAGCACACCTACCTCGACCTCAAGTACGACCAGGGCAGCCGGCTCGGCCACGACTGGGCGGGCACGCTCGAGGCCCGCCAGTCGTACGAGTGGGATCCCGCGACGCTGCTCGACGGGGTCGGAGAGGACGACGTCCTGGGAGTGGAGGCGGCACTGTGGACCGAGACGATCACGTCCTGGGACGACATCACCTACATGACGCTCCCCCGTCTCATGGGCATCGCCGAACGCGGCTGGTCCCCGGCCACCGGCCGCTCCTGGGATGAGTACGCTTCCCGCCTCGCCGCCCATGCCCCGCGCTGGACGGCCGGGAATCTCAACTTCCACCGCTCACCCGAAGTGCCCTGGCCGACGGCGGACTAGTCCAGGAGTGCTCTGCCCGGCAGTGGCCTCGGTCAGGTGCGCCAGATGAGAACGAGGGCGCAGTCGTCGTCGCGGGAGGCCGCCATGGTCTCGACGAGCTCCTTGGCGCCCTTGCGGAAGCCGTGCGGGACGAGCCGCTCCGCCTCGCCCAGCAGCCGGTCGATGCCTGCGTCGATATCCAGGCCCGGGGCCTCGACCAGTCCGTCGGTGTAGAGCAGCAGAGCGTCGCCGGGCCTCAGCAGCCCGCTCTCCGGCTCGCAGCGCAGGTCCGGAACGACGCCGAGCACGATGCCCTTCGCCGAACTTACCTGCCAGGTGCCGCTGCCCGCGTCGAACTGCACGGCGGGCGGGTGACCGGCCGACTCGACGGTGTACTCCCCCGTCGTCAGGTCGATGATCAGGTGCACCGCCGTGACGAAGCCCTCGTCCCAGCGCTGGCGTTGCAGATAAGCGTTACAAGAAGGGAGAAAACGCTCAGGCTGGACCGATCCAAGCAACCCACCGAAAGCACCCGAAAGCATCAGAGCCCGAGTGCCTGCGTCGACCCCCTTACCAGAGACGTCGACCAGCGCGATCTCCAGAGTCTTGCCGTCCGACGAGGAGACGACGAAGTCGCCGCCAAAGGACGAACCACCGGCCTGGAGCAGCACCACCTGAGAGTCCCAGCCAACCGGAAGCGGGGGCATCTCTCCGTGTCGGCGCAGCCGGTCACGCAGTTCGAGCAGCATGTACTCGCCGCGCAACCCCTGCACGCCGATCTGCTGCCGTGTCCGGGCCAGTGCCAGCGCCAGTACGGCCGTCACGGCCACCGTCGCGATCACTCCCGGGCCGACCTTGTGAAAACCCAGCCGGATCGAGTCACTCACCAGCACGACCGCGACCACGCCCAGTAGCGCGGTGAGGGTCCGCACCCGGAGCAGCAATCCGCCCGCGAGCACCGTCAGCACGATCCCGCTGGCCGGAAACCAGGTCTCCGACATGGTGGCCGCGAAGCCGATCGCGACCGCGGCCAGTGCGAGCAGCACGAAGACATTGCGCTCGCGTGTCAGCCGGCCCCGCCGCAACCACCTGTACAGGCGCACCAAAATCGGGATGCGGCGCAGGAATACGCGCATCCGCAGCGGGAGGAGGTGGACCAGACGTTGAAGCATGACTCAGGAACTGTACCTACCATGAGCAAGCCTCGGCGGGTATCCGCACCACACTTGACTGTCTGTAATCGAAGTCACCTGATGTAGCCATCGCCGCTCGCCCTGTCCAAGGGCCGTCACATGGGAGATGCTGTCCCAGGAGGTGCGGAATGAGCCAGCCGGGAATGCGGATCACCGTGGACGCCGCGATGCGCGCCAGGGACGTGTCCCGGGTGCATCCGGAAGGCGCAAACCCCGAGCCACCGTCTGCACCCGCACCGACCGCCGCCGCGGAGCAGACCAAGCCGCGTAAGGGCGAGCGCCGCCGCCTCGGAAAGCGGGCGGCGAACACGAAAAAGGCAGAATCGCCAGATCAGGTCTCGGGCAGCGGCGGAAGCTCGCCGGTCTCCTCGTAGCGGCTCAGCATCCCGATCCGGCGGGCGTGCCGCTCCTCCTTGGAGAAGTCGGTGTTCAGGAAGAGCTCGACGAACCGGGTCGCGGTGTCGAGATCGTGCATCCGGGCACCGATACTGATCACGTTGGCGTCATTGTGCGCGCGGGCCAGCGTGGCGGTCTCCTCGCTCCAGGCGAGCGCCGCACGCACGCCCCTGACCTTATTGGCCGCGATGGCCTCGCCGTTGCCGGAGCCTCCGATGACGATGCCGAACGCGCCCGGGTCCGCGATCGTACGTTCCGCGGCCCGCAGCACGCAGACCGGATAGTCGTCGACCGCGTCGTAGACGACGGGCCCGCAGTCGACCGGCTCATGGCCGTTGGCGGCCAGCCAGCCGACGAGGTGCTGCTTCAGTTCGAAGCCGGCATGGTCGGATCCGAGATAGACGCGCATGCTCAGAATTCTGGCAGGCCCCTTGCTCACTTATCTACGAGGGGGGTCATCGGCCCGCTCCGGCGCCTCGGAGTCCGGGCGATCCCCGAACTCGGCCTGCACCGCCGGTTCCAGAGACTCGTCCGCTACCGGCGGCACGACAGGTTCCGGAGAGTCCGCAGGCTCTGACTGCCCAGCGGATTCCGCAGACCTCGCGGGCTCCCCCGATTCAGCGGGTTCCGGAGACTCCACGGGCTCGGGCCGCTCAGCGGGTGTTCCCAGGGGGACCTGCGGCGGCGGGGCCGGCTGGTAACCCGGCGGCGGCTGTGGTGCGTACCCGGCAGGAGGCGGCGGCTGATAGCCGGCCGGTGCGGACTGGAAGCCGCCTGGTGGGGGTTGCGACGCCCAGGCGGGTCCTGGCGGGACTCCCGGCGCCGGCTGCGGGCCGGTCGGGCCCGGGGTCGGAGGGGACGGTACGGGAGCCCATCCGGAGGCCTGCTGCTGCTGCGCATACGGTGGCCGCACCGGAGCGGCGGGCTGTGGCATCGGGCCGGTCCCGATCCGGCCCGGCCCGAACGCCCCCGGGACTCCCTGGGCTTCCGCAGCGAAACCTTTGGGCCGGGTGACGAGGAACGCGATCACCGTGGCGAGCCCGGGCAGCCAGCCGAAGAACAGCCCGAACCCCGCTCCGGCGAGAATGGCGCTGAATGTGAGGTCCCAGACCTCGAAGCCGGGGTAGTCGTTGAGGGTGATCTGGAGCACTGCCCGGACCAGCCCGGCGACCCCGGCCGCCGCCATCGTCGCCCACCAGCCGACCACGAAGGCGCCGACCGCCCCTTGTCGCGGCTCCAGCGATCGGGCCGCGACCAGGATGAACAGGCCCAGCGCCGCCAGCAGTGCGATCAGCGACAGATCGGCGGGCACCAGATAACCGGCCCTGACGGGCGTGATCCGCCACTGGGGGAACGACAGCCATGAGATCAGCCGCCCGGGGCCCGAACGGTACGAGAAGACATTGTTCTCGTACAGCGACTGATACAGCCACTGGTTGCCGAAGACGAGGGCGATCAGCCCGACGACTCCCAGAGCGCTGACGATCATCGCGAGAACCCGCCGCGTGGTCATGGGCGGGAGGTTAGCCCGCCCCGGCGCGCCACCGAAAGCCCTATCCCATGGCCGTTTCAGACTCGTGAGGTGGCGACCACCGCCTCGGGGCCCAGCACGAAATCGGGATCGACCTGTGCCACCAGATCCTCGCCGACGGCCCGGTTGGCCCAACTACGGGCGTTCTTCACGTGGAACTCCGCCGCCTGCCGGGAGAACTTCGCCCAGTCCCGCTCCTGGAGGCGGGCGTCGAGCGCCTCACGCATCCGGGCGAGTGCCGACTCGTTGTGGGCTTCCAGAGCGATGCCGTCGCGCCCCTGCTCCCACGCGCGTACGGCCGGGGACTGTTCGCACCAGGTCAGCAAATCGGCGCCGACATGTTCGCGCAGGTAGTCGACGTCACCGGCGCTCTGCACCTTGTTGCCGACCACCGAGATGGCCACGTCGTAGTCCTTGGCGTACTCGATGTACTGCCGGTAGACGCCGACGCCCTTGCGGGTGGGCTCGGCCACCAGGAACAGCAGGTCGAACCGGGTGAACAGGCCGGAGGCGAACGTGTCGGCGCCCGCCGTCATGTCGACCACGACGTACTCGTCCGGTCCGTCGACCAGGTGGTTGAGGTAGAGCTCGACCGCTCCCGTCTTGGAGTGGTAGCAGGCGACGCCCAGGTCCTCGTCGGTGAACGGCCCGGTGGCCATGACCATGATGCCGTCGAGGTCATGGGAGAGCGCATGGACCGGGTCGTCGCCGCCGACCCTGAGCAGCCGGGAACCCCCACCGGGCGGGGTCGTCTTGACCATCGCCGTGGTGGAGGTGATCCGCGGGTTGGTGCCGCGGAGGTGGTTCTTGATGTCGTCGAGATGGTCTCCCATCGCGGGAATCTTGGCGGCGACCGTCTCATCCAGCCCCAGGGCGGCGCCCAGGTGCTGGTTGATGTCCGCGTCGATCGCCACGACCTTCGCACGCGTCCCGTGACCGTCCCTCTGCTCCGCCAAGTGCCTGACGAACAGCGACGACAAGGTCGTCTTACCGCTGCCGCCCTTGCCCACGAACGCAACCTTCACGAAAACCCCCGAACCGGATATGAAAACCATTGCCACTAGCAGTCTTCCGGTCACTCAAGATCGAATCAAGCGGAATCCACAGTGCGCCCTCTCCAGTCGCCCGACCCGGCTTGTTGCAAATAGCTTGCAACTGCGACAATCTCGGAGGAGTTGCGGGAGCGGATACGTACAGGGAGCGCTATGGCCATGGTCGGCGAGACGAGATCGCGGAGTCGGCTGACTTCGATGGAATGGGGCCGTGTGGCCGGCATGGGCGCCTTCATCGCGCTTCTGCATCTGGTCGGCTGGGGCACGCTGCTCGTCCTCGTGGCACCTGAGCACTACCAGCTCGGCAACGGAAAGCTCTTCGGCATCGGAATCGGCGTGACCGCCTATGTCCTGGGCATGCGGCACGCCTTCGACGCCGACCACCTGGCCGCGATCGACAACACGACCCGCAAGCTCATGACCGACGGCCAGCGCCCCGTGTCCGTGGGCTTCTGGTTCTCCCTCGGTCACTCGTCGGTGGTCTTCACGGCCTGCCTGCTGCTCGGCTTCGGGATCAAGGCGCTGTCCAACGGGATCTCCGACGACCGGTCGGGACTGCACACGATCACCGGGACCATCGGCCCGACCGTCTCGGGAACGTTCCTCTTCGTCATCGCGATCATCAACCTGGTCATCCTGGCCGGGATCGTCAGGATCTTCCGCGAAATGAAGCGCGGCACCTATGACGAGGCGGCGTTGGAGGAGCAGCTCAACAACCGCGGTTTCATGAACCGCATCCTGGGCCGCTTCACCCGGGCGATCACCAAGCCATGGCAGATGTACCCCCTGGGTTTCCTGTTCGGGCTCGGCTTCGACACCGCCACCGAGGTCGGCCTGCTGGCCATGGCCGGCAGCGCGGCCGCCGCGAGCTCGCTGCCCTGGTACGCCGTGCTGTGCCTGCCGATCATCTTCGCCGCCGGTATGTCGCTGTGGGACACCATCGACGGCACGTTCATGAACTTCGCCTACGGCTGGGCCTTCTCCAACCCGGTCCGCAAGGTCTTCTACAACATCGCCCTCACCGGGGTGTCGGTGGCGTTCGCCTTCGTCATCGGCGGCACCGAGCTGCTGCAGGTCGCCCAGGACCGCTTCGGCCTGACCGGAGGTTTCTGGGACTGGATCGCCGGGCTCGACTTGAACATCGCCGGGTTCATCATCACCGGAGTGCTCCTGACAATGTGGCTGACCGCGGCAGCAGTGTGGAAGTTCGCCCGAATAGAGCAACGCTGGACCGCCGCCCTCCGCGACGCCGACGCCTGAACACTCGCCGATCTTGAAGTTGGAGCCCTCGACGAGATTGTGAGGGCTCCAACTTCGAGATCGGCGGGTCGTGCGGGGGTAGGGCATGTCCCGTGGATCTATGTCCTGCTGCGCGGCGCCCAGGCGGCGCCTCGCTGCGTTGTCGTCGGTCGACGGACAACACCGGTCCGCCTCCCTCCTCCGCCTTGCGACGCATCCACCTGGATCACCGCTCGCGACGAACGAGACCCACGGGACACGCCCTAGCCTGGACTTCGTGGAAGAGATAATCACCTATCTGGAAATGACCGGCCCCGACCAGCTGAGCCCGGCCACGCCGGCCGCCGGAGTCGTGCTGGAGCAGGTCGATCGGACCTCCCCGCTGATCGTGCCGACGCAGGCGCGGGTCGGGGCTCCCCACGGCTGGCGAAGTTCCACCCGGTCGGACGAGGAATGGGCGCGGTGGCTGGCCGATCCTCTCCGTCAGTACTGGCTCATCAAGCATGAGACCGACGTCGCCGGGATCGCGGATCTCGAACCGCATCCTGCCGGGGAGGTGGAGATCACCACGTTCGGCCTGCTTCCCGAGTTCGTCGGAAAGGGCCTGGGCGGGCACGCGCTGACCCTCACCATCCGCCAGGCGTGGGAGTTCGAAGGCGCAAGGCGGGTATGGCTGCACACCTCCACCCGCGACCACCCGAACGCGCTGCCCAACTATCAGCGCCGCGGGTTCCGGCCCTTCCGCACCGAGGTGCGGCAGCCCGACCATTAACCCTTCGGGGCCAGCTTGGAGCCGGGGAAGGGAGCGAGGAGGTTCTCCCGCCAGCCGCCGCCGAGGAAGTCACGGGCGCGCTTGCGCCAGGACACCAGCCGATGGTCGGCCTCGACCTCGTCGTCCAGGCCGAGGGCGGCGTCCCTGGACCGCTGCAGGGTCAAGTGGGCGTCGAGCGAGGTTCCCCAGAGCGTGACGACCTCGGTGTCGCAGAACTGCACCTCGTACGACCCGATCAACCGCTGACCATGGTCGGCCAGCATCGGAGCCCGCTCCTCCTGGACGGCCGCGAGGTAGTCGAGGGCGGCTCCCGGACGCACGGTCGCGCTCTCGAAGACATAGAACGGCGCGGCGTAGGACTCGGCCAGGACCGCGGCGAGCGCAGGGCTCCCGGGGGCCGCGCCGAGCGGCCGGGAGAACGCGGTGTGCCTCATGTCGTCGATGTCGGAGAGGAAGAGCCGCTCCTTGACGCCGTCGTAGATGTCCATCATCTGCCGCCAGCCGCCATCCCAGCCGCCGTGACAGTCCCACAGGGTCACGACCTTGAACTGCGGATGCCCGGTGATGCCGACCGCGTAGAAGGCACCGACCAGATCGATCTCACGGGACCGGACGGACAGGCCCTTGGTGAGCTCGGGGGCGTCCACCGGCATCTCGTCGTCCTCCCGCTTGTAGCGGGTGAGCCAGGTGAGGTACTCCAGGGGTTTGCGCGAGTTCATGGGGTGGAACTCGACCTCTTCAAGCAGGTAGATCCCGCGGCGCATACACCCTCCCTGTCGAACGGCAAACGAGCCAAGCGAATGCTTGCTTGGGAACGCTAGCCGCCGGATGGGGAGACGCGCAATGCCTCTCCGGATGGTCAGGGCGAGGTCTTGCCTGGCATACCGACCGGTCGGTATTGTCGCGCCCACCCGCGACCATCTGGAGTGCACCCACGTGATCACCTCTGCCCTGGCCCGCCGCGCGTGGCGCCGCCTCGAGCCCGTCCACGGAATGATCTATTTCGTGCCGGAGGCCCCGGCCGCCTACGCGGCGCTGGGGCTCACCGATCCGAACATGGGCTACTTCGCCTCCCGAAGCGCGGCCCTCGGCCCGGCGTCCGCCGAGACGGTGATCGCCTGCTTTTTCAACTTCTGCCCCGTCCTCGTCCGTCAGGCCATTCCGGCGGCATGGGACATCACCACGCCCGAGGCCCTGCTGACGGCCCGGCTCGCCGCGGCCGACCAGGCGTTGCGCCGCGGGCTCGGCGAGTCGATCTCCGCACCCGGTCTGGTGGAGGCCGCCGCGCTGGCCCGGCGGGCCGCGGAAGCCGCCTGCGAGCGGCTAGAAGGGCGCCCGCTGTTCGCCGCGCACGCCGCGCTTCCCTGGCCGGACGAACCGCACCTCGTGCTGTGGCACGCTCAAACGCTGCTGCGGGAATTCCGCGGCGACGGGCACCTCGCCGCCCTGCTGCTGGAAGGCCTCGACGGGCTGGAGGCGCTGATCCTGCACGGGGCGAGCGGCGAGGTGCCGGTCACGTTCCTGCGGGCGAGCCGGGGCTGGCCCGACGAGATCTGGGACGCCGCTGTCGAGCTGCTCCGCGTCAAGGGACTGCTGCCCGCGGGCGAGGAGTTCGTGCTGTCCGAGGAGGGCCGTCTGCTGCGGGAGCGCGTCGAGGAGCGTACGGACCTCGCGTCGCTGCCCGCGTACGGCGCGCTCCCCGAGGCGGACGCCGAGCGGCTCTGCGAGCTGGGCGGCCCGATCACCAGGACCCTGCTCGACGCGGGCCTCCTGCCGCTCGGGCGTAGGCGACCTCTGCCAAGCTGAAGACATGGGAGTGATCTGGCCGGAGTCGGTGCTGGCGGAGTTGCGGCTGCCCTCCCCGCTCGTACGGCTGGACGACGACCGGCTGACCCGGCACGGGCTGAGCCTGTCGGTGAAACGGGACGACCTGATCCATCCCGAGCTGCCGGGGAACAAGTGGCGCAAGCTCGAGCACAACCTCGCCGCGGCCACGGCGATGGGGCGGCGCACGCTGCTGACGTTCGGCGGCGCCTACTCCAACCACCTCCGGGCGACGGCCGCGGCCGGGCACTACCTGGGCCTCACCACGATCGGGGTGGTCCGCGGCGAGGAGCGGCTCCCGCTCAACCCATCGCTCGCCTACGCCACCGAGCGCGGGATGCTGCTGACGTACATGGACCGCGCGACGTACCGGGCGAAGACCGAACCGGCCGTGCTCGATGCTCTTCGGGAGCGATGGGGGGACTTCTATCTGCTGCCCGAGGGCGGCAGCAACGCGGCGGCGGTGCGCGGCTGCGCCCAACTCCCCGCCGAGATCACCGAGCCGTACGACGTCATCTGCTGTCCGTGCGGCACCGGCGGCACGCTCGCCGGGATCGCCACCGGGCTCCGGCCAGGACAGCGGGCCCTGGGATTCGCCGTGCTCAAGGGCGGATCCTTCCTCAATGCCGACGTCGACCGCCTGCAACGGGAGGCCTGCGGCTCCGGCTCGGGGAACTGGAGCATCGAGCAGGACTTCCACTTCGGCGGCTACGCCCGCACGACTCCCGAACTGGGCGCGTTCATCGACGACTTCACCGCCCGCCACGACATCACCCTGGACCGGATCTACACCGCCAAGATGATGTACGGCATCTACGCCCTCTCCGGCCGACGGGTCTTCCCCGCCGGCACCCGGATCATCGCCGTCCTCACCGGATAGGGACTCTCAGAAGTTCGACGTGACCGCCGCCAGGACCTTGTCGAGGCTGGTCGGATCGCCGGCGGTGTAGGCCGCGGCGTTGGTCGTCTCGGAGATCTGCTTGAGGACCCCCTGGTCGGCGCCCTTGCCGTAGGCGACGGTGAAGACCCGCACACCGCTCTCCCCGTCCAGCTTGGAGAGCAGCCCGCTCAGCGAGATTCCGCCCGGATCGTCGTTCTGGCCGTCCGTCATGACGACCACCGAGTTGATCGCTCCGGCTTGGAGGTGGTTCTTGACCTGCTCATAGGCGGCCAGGGTCGTGTCGTACAGGCCGGTGTCGGTGCGCGGCGTCAGCCCGTTGACCTTGCCCTTCAGCAGGGCCCGCCTGCCCGGGGCGCTCATCGGCCCGATCGGCGCGAGCTCCTGGTAGTCGGTGTTGCCGCGCAGCTTGGTGGCGAACTCCCAGAGCCCCACCCGGTCGACGTCGATGAACCCGTCCATCGCCTTGCTCAGGGACCCTTTGGCCAGCTGCATCTTGTTCTTGCCGGTGCCGGGCACGCTTTCGGCCATGGAGCCGGAAACGTCCACCACCATGAGGACGTTGGACCGCTTGCGGAGTGACTCCCAGCTGCGGAGCACCTTGTCGAGCACCGCGGGCGCGGGCGGGGCGATCATCTTCTTCGGCTGATCCGGCAGCAGCCCGTTGGCCTGGGTGGTGAGCGACGAGGGCTTGTTGTCGTAGGTGCGGAAGGCGTCCTTGCCGAACCGCTGCTGGACCTTGTCACCGCGCAGGTACGTGAGGAAGTCCGCGGCGATGTCCTTCTTCCCACTCGTGCCCAGGGCCATGTACGGATGGTCCGAAACCAGCGTCCCTTCCTTGGGGTAGATCGCGACGAGTGGAGTCTTGGGCTTGGCGTGCTTTCCCGCGGTCTCCGGATTCCCGGTCGGGTTGCCCTGGTTGTAGTACCAGACCGACATCTCCTCGACCGCGACGGCCGAGACGTAGGTCATGCCCTGCCCGGCGTCGTCGGCCCGCTGGAGACCCTGCAGGAAGGTCAGCGTCGTGTCGCCGTAGTGCACGATCGAGCTCTCCACCCCACGGACGTACGACTGAACGCCGGTGCGATCGATGTCCGCGGCGGTGAGATCGTCTGACTTCTGGGTGGCTGCGAAGTAGGTGCCGATGGTCGCGTTCAGCCCGGAGGTGGAGAAGTTCGGGTTGGTCTTGCCGAGCCGGAAGGGACCCCACTCGGGGTGGCCGTAGGCGCCCCAGCCCTTCGGGTTTTTCGAGAGCTTGAGGATGTCATCCCAGCCGAGGGCCTTGTCCGGCCAGCCGAGCGCCTGCGCCATCGGCCGGGGCATGGCGATCACCAGCGGTGCGACGGCGATGCCGGGGGCGTCGTTGGGCACCAGGTCGCTCTTGCCGTTCTGCGACACCCGCTGACGCAGCAGCCCCACCCAGGTGGAGCTGGCCGGCGACCATACGTCTGGTTGCGGGCCGCCGTCGGCCTGGGCGTTCCAGCCGCGGGCCAGCGCCACCATCGCCTCGCCGGAGGACTTGTTCTGCACGGCGACGTCGACGCACTTCCCGCCGACGGTGCGACCGCTGTAGTCCTTGGCGAACTGCTGCATCAAGCCGTACTTCTCCGGCGAGGACACCACATTGAGCGTGACCCCTGAGCTGCCGCAGGCGGCACTGCCGCCCTTGTTCACCACGAAGAACACCACTGCCGCGGCGACGGCCCCCACCAGCAGCAACGTCAGCAGCGCGAAGAGGCCACCGCGCCGGGGACGCCGGCGACCTCCAGGCGGCCCGCCAGCGGGCGGGCCCCCTGGGGGCGGCCCCCCTGAGGGCGGTTGGCCGGCCGGTGGGTACCAGCCGCCAGGGGGCGTCCCGCCCGGCGGATAGCCGCCGCCCGGCGGGTAGCCCCCGCCCGGTGGATAACCCCCTCCTGGTGGGTAACCCCCGCCCGGTGGGTATCCACCGCCCGGAGGAGGGTAGCCGCCGGGCGGCGGCGGCGGTCCAGGCGGCGGAGCGGGGGGCGGGTTGTACACGAAACAGACCTCCGAAACAGGCGCCGGGGGGCACGGCGCGCCGATCACCGTACCGGTAGCGCACTCCGCTGAACAGGTGATTTCGCTTAATGGACGGCACAGTCAGGGTGCGTGGTTCCACCTGATCACGGACTCGCCGGCACCGGCTCGGCTCGGGCGGCGAGATGGTAGTGCTCGAATCTCGGCCGGCGGACCTCGCGCCGGTAGCGCACGGTGGTGAACGGCCAGTTGTTGACGACCTTCCCGGACGGGGTCTTGTACCAGTTCGTACAGTTCCCCTCCCAGACGGTCCGATGCAGTCCGGCCCGGATCGCGGCCTGGTACGTTCGGGTCACGTCCGCGCGGACGTCGAGCCAGGCCAGGTCCAGGTCGATGAGCGCCTGGACGCACCGCAGGACGTACTTGGTCTGCCACTCGAGCATGAGAATGATCGAGTTATGGCCGAGATTGGTGTTCGGGCCGTACAGCAGGAAGAAGTTGGGGAAGCCGGGGACCGTCATGCCGAGATAGGCGTATGCGCCGTCCCGCCAGGTGTCGGCCAGCCGGCGGCCGCCGTGGCCGGTAACGGACAGGGGTGCCAGGAACTCGGTGGCCCGGAAACCGGTCCCATAGACGATTGTGTCGACGGGCCGGTGGGTTCCGTCGGCGGTGACGATCCCGTCCGGGGCGATCCGGCTGATCGGCTCGGTCACCACCTCGACGTTGTCCCGGGCGAGGGCCGGATAGAAGTCGCTGGAGATCACCACCCTCTTGCATCCGATCGGATAGTCCGGGGTGAGCTTCTTCCGTAGCGCCTCGTCGGTGACCTGTTCGCGCAGATGCTCCGCCGCCCGGCGCTCCCCCACCCTGCTGATCCGGCCCCCGAGGAGCAGGGAGAACAGCATCTCCTGCCGCCAATAGAGCGACTGCCGGTAGGCGCGGGAGACGGCGGGCAGCCGCAGGGCCCAACGGGCGCGGGGCCCGTACGGAAAGTCGGTCTTGGGCAGCACCCAGGTCGCGGACCGCTGGAAGACGTGGAGCCGACCGGCCCGCGGGGCGATGCGGGGCACGAACTGCACGCCGCTGGCTCCGTTGCCGATGACGGCCACGGTGCGGCCGGTCAGATCGTGGTCGTGGTCCCAGCGCGCCGAGTGGAACCAGGTGCCGGCGAAGTCCGTGGCCCCTGGGAGGTCCGGCAGATTCGGCCGGTTGAGCTGACCGAGAGCGGACACCACGATCTCGGCCTCGATCTTCTCTCCGTCGGTGGTGCGCAGGCGCCAGAGTCCGGCGGCCTCGTCGAAGACCGCCTCGGCGATCTCCGTGCCGAACCTCAGATGCGGTTTCAGGCCGAACCGCTCCGCGCATCGCCGCAGATAGCCGAGGATCTCCGGCTGCTCGGGGTAGCGGCGGGTCCATCCGTTGTAGGGCGCGAAGGAGTAGGAGTAGAGGTAGGACGGCACGTCACAGGCCAGCCCCGGATAGGTGTTGTCCCGCCAGGTGCCGCCGAGGTCCTGGCCCTTCTCATAGATCGTGAACGAGGTGAGGCCGGCGGCCTTCAACCTGATGGCCATGCACAACCCGCCAAAGCCCGCACCCAGGATCGCGACCCGCGGTTGCCTAGCGCCCATGCCCATCACTCCTCATGAAGCCCTCAAGGTGAGTGAATCATCACCCTTTATCGGACTATCTGCCAAGAGTTATTGGCACGCCGTCAATACCGCGATGATTCTGCAGACCATCCTCAGGTGTCGACGACGGTCAGCAGTCGGGGGGTCTGGTTCAGCCGTCGCGACCCGAGCTCGGTGCACACGACGACGTCCTCGATGTGGGCACCGTACAGGCCGGGCAGATGAATCGCGGGCTCGATCGACAAGGTCATCCCGGCCCCCAGGACGGTGTCGTCCTCCGGCATGAGGTAGGGCGGCTCGTCATCATCGAGCCCGATTCCCTGGCCGCTGCGGTGGGAGGAGAAGGCGCCGTACCCGCTCTCGGAGATGACCTCTCGGGCGATCGCGTGGATCGCGGCGGCGGTGATGCCCGGCCGGACGGCCTCACAGGCGGCGTTGTGGGCGGCGATGACGACCGAGTACATGGCCTCGAAGTCCTCGGGAGGTTCGGCCACCACGATCATGCGCGCGGTGCGGGAGAAATAGCCGGCGTGACGACCGCCCACATGGAGGAGGACCACGTCGCCGGGATTGATCACCCGGTCCGATGGCAGGTGGAGCGGGTCGGCCGAGTTTTCGCCGGCCGCGACGAGGACGGAGGCCACGTCGGCGTGCCCGGCTTCCATCAGCAGCAGGTTCAGCCGACGGGCCATCTCGTACTCGGTCGCACCCGACCAGGTGAGCTCGTGTGCCGCGACGATGACCCGGTCGGCCACGATGGCCGCTTGTTCCAGGGCCGCCACCTCTTGCGTGGTCTTGCGCTGCCGAAGCGGAGAGAGCAGAGGCGCGGCGGAGGCGAGCAGCGTGCCCGGGCGAAGCCGCTCCTGCAGCGCGAGCAGTTCTCGCGCCGGCATGTTCGGATCGACGCCCACCCTCGACATGGGGGGGATCATCGAACCGACCATGGCGTACATGGCCGTGGCTCCCCCGGCGGGCACGATCTGCAGTTCGGGGAGCCCTGACCGCTGGACGTCGTGCCCTGCCGGCCCCGGATCGCCGACGAGCACGGGAGGGCCGTCCGGCGTGACGACGATGAACATCGGCCGGGTCGCCGTGCCGCTCCAGCCGGTCACATACCGGAAGTCCGACGAGGGCCGCAGCACGAGAACGTCGACCCCGTGGGCCGCGAGCTGGCTCCGTACGCCGTCCAGCGGGTGACTCATCCGGTGACCGCGGAGTCGTACAGCCAGCAGGCCACCGACGACCGGTCGCCGATCGAGATCGGCTCTTTCCGCGCACAGATGTCCATGGCGTGCGGGCAGCGCGGATGGAAGCGGCATCCCGGCGGTGGCGCGGCCGGATTCGGAACATCTCCGGGCAGCTCGGCGGGAAGCCTGCCCGCACCATCGGGCTCGGGGATCGCCGCGAGCAGCGCCCGCGTGTAGGGATGCTTCGGGGCGTCCCAGATCTCACGGGTCGGCCCGGTCTCCACCATCTTGCCGAGGTACATCACGGCGATCCGGTCGGCGATGAGCCGGACCACCGACAGGTCGTGACTGATGAACAGCAGCCCGGCGCCCGAACCGACGGCGAGGGACCGCATGAGCCCGGCGACCTGCGCCTGCGCGGAGGCGTCGAGCGCGGAGATCGGCTCGTCGCCGATGAGCAGCGACGGCCGCGCGGCCAGCGCCCGGGCGATGGCGATCCGCTGCCGTTGCCCACCGGAGAACTCGTGCGGGTAGCGGCCGGCCATGGCGGGTGAGAGCCCCACCCGCTCCAGCAGGCTCTCCGGCGACACGTCGCCTTCCGCACCGTCCCGCTCGGCGGCGACCCGGATCCCGTCGGCGATCTGCCTGCCGATCCGGCGGCGCGGGTTGAGCGAGGCGTAGGGATCCTGGAACACCATCTGGATGCGGGTCAGCGCGCGCTCCCGGGAGCGCAGACCGAGGGGCCGGACGGGGCGGCCTTCGAATCTGATCGAGCCTGCCGTCGGAGCGTCGATCCCGCAGATCGCCCGGGCCAGCGTGGACTTGCCGCAGCCGGACTCGCCGACGAGGCCGAGCACCTCGCCCGGCGCCACGGTGAGGTCGGCCCCGGCGACGGCCCGGACCGGTGGGCGGTCCGGGCTGCGGTGGTCGACGACGAGGTCCTCGACGGACAGCAGCGGACCGGTCATGACGAACTCCCGGAGGGATCGGGGTCTTCGTGGTCATCGTGGGGGCCCGCGTCGGAGCCGGCGCGGGGCAGCGCGTCCAGCAGTGCGCGCGTGTAGGCGTCGCGTGGGCGCTGAAGGACCTGTTCACGAGGCCCGGTCTCGACCAGCAGCCCGTCGCGCATCACGCTGACCACGTCGGCGACGGCCGACATCACGCCGAGGTCGTGCGTGACGAGCAGCACCGCGAGGCCGAGTTCGTCGCACAGGCCGCGGAGCAGCCGCAGGATCCCCGCCTGCACGGTGACGTCGAGGGCCGTCGTCGGCTCGTCGGCGATGAGCACCTGCGGGTCACAGGCGAGAGCGATGGCGATCGCGATCCGCTGCCGCATGCCCCCGGAGAACTGGTGAGGGTAACGGTCGAGTGCTCCCGCGGGGTCGGGGATGCGCACCAGCCCGAGCAGTTCCACGGCCCGTTCCCGGGCCTCCCGCTTGCCGAGACCTAGATGGTGGCGCATGTGGTCGGTGAGCTGACGGCCGATGCTGAGCATGGGGTGCAGGCTGGTCGACTGGTCCTGGAAGACCACGCCGATCTCGTTGCCACGCCGCGCGTTGAGCTCCCGGGCGGAGAGCATGAGCAGGTCGGTCTCGCCGAGCAGGATCCGCCCGCCCACCCGGGCGCCGTGCGGGAGCAGGCCGAGCACGGCGAGACCGGTCATCGTCTTGCCCGAGCCGCTCTCCCCGGCCAGTCCGTGGATCTTGCCGGGTTCGAGGGCGAGGTCGACGCCGCGCAGGATCCGGGTACGGTCCCGGCCGTGCGGCAGATCGACGGTCAGACTCTCGATGCCGAGAATCGTGCTCACAGCGCGCGCTCCTTGATCGCCCGGGCGGACTGCGGGTCCAGCGCGTCGCGCATCGTGTCGCCGAGGAAGTTGAACGCCAGCACCACGGTGAGGATCGCCAGTCCGGGAAAGACGCCGACCCACCATTTGTCGAATACCTGGGTGGCCGAGGCGACCATGGCGCCCCACTCCGAGGTCGGTGGCTTGGCCCCGAGGCCGAGGAAGGAAAGGCCGGAGAGCAGCAGGAGTTGGGTGCCGATGTCGAGCGTCGCGAGCACCACGATCGGGCCCGTCACGTTCGGCAGCACGTCGGTGCGCAGCGACCGCCAGGCCGAGAACCCCAGGAGCCGCCCGCTGACCACGAACTCGCGCGTCCGCATGCCGAGCACCAGGCCCCGGGTGACGCGGGCGTACGCCGGCCAGGAGACGACCAGGACCGCGAGCACCGCGTTGCGCAGGCTCGCGCCGAGTGAGGCGGCGACCGCCATCGCGAGGATCACCGTGGGGAACGCGAAGACCAGGTCGGCGATGCGCATCACGGTCTCGTCCACCCAGCGGCCGAAGTAGCCCGCGCAGGCCCCGAGCAGGCCGCCGATGACCACGGACAGCACGACGAGGAGCAGGGTGAGCGGGATCGAGATCCGCGCGCCGTACAGGACGCGGCTGAGGACGTCACGGCCGAGATCATCGGTGCCGAACCAGTGGCCGCCGCTGGGCGACTCCAGACGCGGGAACTTCTGGGCGAGCGGGTCGTACGGGGCGATCAGCGGGGCCGCCAAGACGATGATCAGCCAGCCGGCCACGATGACGACTCCGGCCACGGCCAGCGGCTTGCGCCACGCCTCCGGAAGCCGGCGGATCACGTGACCCTCACTCTCGGGTCGATGACGCCGTACAGGACGTCGACGACGAGGTTGACGATGACATAGATCGCTCCGACGACGAGGCCGACGCCCATGACCGCGGGCAGGTCGAGGTTGGTCGCGCTCTTGTAGGCGTACTGGCCGATGCCGGGCCAAGCGAAGATCGACTCGACCAGGACCGTTCCGGACAGCAGGCTGCCGAACGCGAGCCCGGCGACGGTGATGATCGGCACCAGCGCGGCCCGCAGCGTGTACCGGAACAGCACGACCCGTGCGGGCAGGCCCTTGGCGCGGGCCGAACGCACGTAGTCCTGGCTCAGCACCTCCAGCACGGCCGAGCGGGTGAACCGGGTGAGCAGGCCGATGGTGTACGCGGCGAGAACGAGGGTGGGCAGTGCCAGATGGCCGAGGGCGCTGGAGAAGACGTCCCACTGACCGGCCAGCGCCGCGTCGACCGTGTAGAGGCCAGTGACGTGCGGTGGCGCAGTCATGCCGGGGTCGAGACGACCGGAACCCGGCGCCCAGCCCAGCCGGTAGAAGAACAGGTAGAAGGCCAGCAGTGCCAGCCAGAACGTCGGGACGGAGACCCCGGCGAGGCTCGTCACGCGCAGCAGTTGGTCGGCGAACCGGTCGCGGCGCAGGGCCGCGATCACCCCGAACGCGACCCCGACCAGCAGCGAGATGAGCAGCGCGGCCCCGGCCAGCTCGAAGGTCGCCGGGACGAACTCCTGGAGATCCTGGTCGACCGGGCGATGGCTCTGCTGGGATTCGCCGAGGTCGCCCTGCACGAGGTTGCCGAGGTAGGTCACGTACTGCACGGGCAGCGGCTTGTCCAGGCCGTAGTGCTGACGGAACTGCTGGACGATCGCCTTGTCGCCGATCGCCTGCTGTCCGAGGTTGGCGGCCGCGGGGTCGCCCGGGACCAGGTTGGTGAGGATGAACGTCACGAGCGTGACGCCTACCGCCAGCAACACCGAGACGGCGAGCCGGCGGGCCAGGAACCTGGCCAGCGGGTGCCGGGCCGGCCGCTTGAGCGACCGGCCCGGCTCGGCGTCACTTGGTGCCGAGGGCCGCGACATCGACGGTCCACACCGGGTTGAGGGCCAGTCCGGTCACCGAGGCTGCGGCGACGGTCTGCTGGCTCGGCTGCATCAGCGGGACGAACGGGCCGACCTGGTTCAGCTGGGTCTGGACCTGCTGGTACGCCTGCTTGCGCGCGTCGTCCCCGATGGTCGTCGCGGCCTTGTCACCGGCGGTCTCCAGCGGCTTGGCCGCGCCAGCCTTCCAGCCCGCGCGCAGGCCGATGAGCTTGCCGGGCAGGAACGCCAGGTAGTTGCTCGCGTCCGGGAAGTCCGGGCTCCACCACCACAGACCCAGCTGCTCCTTGCCGCTCCGGTAGTTCTCCAGGGCGGTGGCGATCGGCGCCGGCGCCAGGTCGACGGTGATGCCGACCTCCTTCAGGTTGGCCTGGACGCGCTCCGCCAGCGGCTGGAACGACAACCCGTTGAGTGTGTAGTCGCTGGGGTACTCCAGCTTGACCTTCGGGTTGGAGATTCCGCTCGCGGCGAGCGCCGCCTTGGCACCCGCGACGTCCCGCTTGGTCGCCTGATCCGCGGGAAGCGAACCGTTGATCATCGAGGGGACGATGCCGGCCGGCTGGACCGAGCCCGCGCCGGCGAGCTGCAGCAGGCCCTGGTAGTCGACGCCCTTGCGTACGGCCTCGACGAACTTGGGGTTCGAGGTGGTCGCGCTGACCGAGGGGTTCTGGCCGGCCAGCAGGAAGAACACGTTCGCCGACGGGCCCTTCGCGACCTGCAGGCCGCCGCTGATCCCGCTCGCCTGCTCGGCGGTGAGGTCCAATGCGATCTGGCTGTCGCCCCGCTGGACGTTCAGCTTCTGCGTCGGAGACTGGACGTTGCGGAGCACGACCTTCTGGTAGGTCGGCTTGGTCGCGCCCGAGTACTTGTCGTTGACCTTGAGCACGACCTGGTTGTTCGCGTTGAACGACTCCAGGACGTACGGGCCGGAGCCGGCGGACTGGCCGTTCAGGTACGTCTCCGCCTTGTCATCGGGCCCCTGGGTGCCGCCGTGGGCCTTGACGACCTTGGAGTTGAGGATGCCCAGCGCCGGGTTCGGCAGGATGAAGGGCAGCGCGGGGTTCGGCTTCTTGGAGACCAGGGTGACCGTCGTGGCATCGGTCTTCGTCACCGTCACGTCGGCCAGCAGGAACGACGGGTTGCCCTTGAGGTCACGGACCCGCTCCAGCGAGAACACCACGTCGTCGGCGGTGACGGGGGTGCCGTCGGAGAACGTCGCGCCCTGGCGCAGCTTGAGCGTCAGCTCCTTGCCGTCCGCGGACTCCTTGAAGGACTCCGCCAGCGAGGGCACCGGCTTGGAGACGTCCGACCCCTGGAAGGTGAGCAGGGTGTCGTACAGCGCCCGGTCGACCAGCAGGCCGGTCTGCTCGTACATGCGGCCCGGGTCGGCGGTCTTCAAGTTGAACGAGGTGTCGATGACCAGCGTCTTGCCGGCGCCGCCCGCTGAGGAGGACGACGAGGAACTGCCGCCGGAGCAGGCGGTCAGACCGACCGCGGCCGCTACCAGCAGGGGCAGTGCCGCATGCCGAGGGGTCACACGCGGGCTGGGCATAGATCGCCTCCGGTACTTTCGGATGGAACAAAACGTCTGTATCTAGACGTCCGATGGTTGATAGTGCTAGTTGGTCGACGTGACGTCTAGATGTGACGCAAAAGTCGAGATGAACTGATCGGAGAACCGGGATCCATGGTCGAAATGTCGAACGGCCTGCCACCTCAGGGTGGACAAACTGGACAAAACACAGGTGGTTTCAGTCTCGACTCCGTGCACGTGAGGATGCTCGAGGTCCTGCGCCGGGACGGCCGGATCTCCATCGCGGCCCTTGCCGAGCGTGTGGGGATCTCCCGGGCCAACGCCTACACCCGCTTCGAAGCCCTCCGCGCGCACGGCGTGATCACGTCGTTCACGGCTGAAGTGGACCCGGCACGCACGGGACTCGGCATCTGCGCGCTGGTCTTCGTCACCGTCCGCCAGCAGATGTGGAAACAGTTCCGGGCCCAGCTCGCCCTGATGCCTGAGGTGGAGTACTGCGCGATCACCACAGGCCAGCACGACGCGATGATCCAGATACGCGCGGCGGACGTCGCCGTCGTCCACCACCTGGTGACCGAGAGGCTGGCGAGCATCCCCGCGGTCAAGGCCACCGAGACCGTGTTCATACTGGACGAGGTGCTCCGCCGCCCCTACGTCCTGCCATCGGATCAGCGGCCGTTGCCGACCCCGCCGGCGCCTGTCGCCGACGCCGTGCCGCTGGGCAAGATGCGGTTCGTCCGTGCCGATTCCGGGCGCGCCGGCATGAGCGAGTGACCGGAGACGCTAGGCCTCGTCGGCGAACTCCTCACAGATGCTGACATGCGGGGTGTCGTCGCCCTCGAACTGGAAGTGCTCGACCAGCCTCAGCCGTCCATCCGGCAACACCTCGATGCGGCTGCCGCTGAGCCCGGTCACGGTCTCCCGGCTCTTCTTGCCGACGTGCACGTAGCCGAGCTCGACCTCATCGTGACGCCGGGTTCCGGCGAACCGGCCGAGGAGCACGGTGTCCCCGTCATAGCTGCCCCAGATCAGACCGTCCGCCTCGTGGTAGACGAACCGGGTCGGGGCATAGGGGTCGACCTCGCTCGCGGTCGAACTGACAAGTGCGAACCGGCGTCCGTCCAGGTTGAGCTTCGTGGTGTCGTTCACAAGGTGCATCGTGCACGTTTTCTCGGCGTGCGCAACCGGCACTGAACACTTGACCCTTCCACGGCCGTGGGCCGTCCTCAACGGTGGACGAATCAGGTGCCGTTCCGAGCGTGAACGACGGTCTGTCCACGTGACCGCAACGAGGGGGTCTAACCTCCACCCAGGGCCCTCAGCCTCTCCAGCGACCACGCACCACGAAGAACGGGCAGCGGGAATCCACTGGACCCCGACTGCTAGATTCCGAATCAGATTCGGAATCGAGCCTGCCGGGAGACGCGCCCATGACCCATGACCCGTGGAACACCCCGGAGCGGGTGGCGCTCCGTCGCCTGGTCCGCGACTTCACCACCCGCGAGATCCTGCCGTCATTGGACGCCTGGGAGGAGGCGGGGGAACTCCCCAGGTCCCTCCATCGCGCGGCAGCGGAGGCGGGACTGCTCGGCGCCGGCTTCCCCGAGGAGGTGGGCGGTGCCGGCGGTGAGATCTTCGACGCCCTCATCATCGCCGAGGAGATGATCCAGTCGGGCGGCTCAGGCGGCCTGATCGCCTCGCTGTTCACGCACGGCATCGCGATCCCCCACATCATCTCCTCCGGCATCTCCTCCGGGGACAAGGACCTGATCGACCGGTTCGCTCGCCCGGTGCTGGCCGGGGAAATGATCGGCTGCCTGGGCGTCACCGAGCCCGACACCGGCTCCGACGTGGCCGGCATCCGGACCACGGCGGTGCGCGATGGCGACTCCTATGTGGTCAACGGCGCCAAGCTCTACATCACCTCCGGGGTGCGCGCGGACTTCGTCACCGCCGCCGTGCGCACCGGCGAGCCCGGCTTCGGCGGCATCTCCCTGCTGGTGATCGAAAAGGGCACACCCGGTTTCACGGTGTCGCGGGCACTGAAGAAGATGGGCTGGCTCTGCTCCGACACAGCCGAGCTGTCGTTCTCCGACGTGCGGGTCCCGGTGACCAACCTGGTCGGCGCGGAGAACGACGGCTTCCTGCAGATCATGCAGAAGTTCGTCGCCGAACGGCTGTCGCTGGCCGTCCAGGCATACGCCCATGCCCAGCGCAGCCTCGAGCTGACCCTGACCTGGATCCGTGACCGCGAGACGTTCGGGCGACCGCTGTCCTCGCGTCAGGTGGTCCGGCACAAGGTCGCCGAGATGGCCCGTCAGACCGACGTGGCCCGCGCCTACGTACGCCGCGTGGCGGAGCGGTACGTCGCGGGCGAGGACGTGCTGACCGAGACCGCGTACGCCAAGAACACCGCGGTGTACGCGGCCGAACACGTCGTCCACGAGGCCGTGCAACTGCACGGCGGCATGGGCTATCTGCGCGAGTCCGAGGTCGAGCGGCACTACCGGGACGTACGCATCCTGGGCATCGGCGGCGGCACCAACGAGATCATGAACGAGATCATCGCCAAACGCCTCGGCCTCTAGATGCTCGTGATCTTGCCGCCCCGGTCGGCGTTCCTGTAACGGACCCAACAGACTTGGACCGGGGGTCGTTTACCAGGTGTCTATGAAGCGGTGCTGGTCGGATGGCGGAGGTTGATCGCGGAGGGCGCTCACGATCCAGCGGCGGGTGTCGGCGGGGTCGATGACGTCGTCGAGCTCGAAGATGGTGGCCGCGTTGAGCGCCTTGCCCTGGTCGTACGCCACCGTGACGAGCTGGTCGAACAGCGCCTCGGGGTCGTCGGCGGCCTCGAGTTCCTTGCGGAAGCCCAGCCGGACCGCCCCCTCCAGACCCATGCCGCCGAGCTCTCCGGTCGGCCAGGCGACGGTGAACAGCGGGACCTTGAGGCTGCCGCCGGCCATCGCCTGCGCGCCCAGCCCGTACGCCTTCCGCAGAATGACCATGCAGATCGGCACCCGCAGGTGGGCGCCGGTGACGAACAACCGGCTGAAGTGCCGCACGGTCGCGGTCTCCTCGGCCGCCGGGCCGACCATGAAGCCGGGGGTGTCGCAGAGGGACACCACCGGCAGGCCGTGGGCGTCGCAGAGCTGCAGGAACCGGGCCGCCTTGTCGGCGGCGTCCGCGTCGATGGCGCCGCCCAGATGGCCCGGGTTGTTGGCGATCAGCCCGACCGCGCGGCCCTCGACCCGGACCAGCGCGGTGATGATCCCGGCGCCGAAGCCCCTCCGCAGTTCCAGCACGGAATCGGTGTCGGCGAGGGCCTCGATCACGGTCCGCACGTCGTACACCCGTTTGCGGTCCTCGGGGATCAGATGCCTGAGGGCCCGCTGGTCCCCCACCGACCACTCCCCCTCCGGTCCTTGGAAGTACGACAGATAACGGCGCGCGACCCGTACGGCCTCGGTCTCGTCCTTCACCGGCAGATCCACCACGCCGTTGCGGACCTGCACCGGCAGCGGTCCGATCTCCTCCGGAGCGAACACCCCGAGCCCGCCGCCCTCGATCATCGCCGGGCCGCCCATGCCGATGTTCGCGTCCTCGGTGGCGATGATGACATCGCAGCAGCCGAGCAGCGCGGCGTTGCCGGCGAAGCAGCGCCCTGCCGCGATGCCGACCAGCGGCACCAGGCCGCTCAGGCGGGCGAACAGGTGGAACGCCATGGTGTCCAGCCCGGAGATCATCGGGGTGTCGGTGTCCCCGGGGCGGCCCCCGCCGCCCTCGGCGAACAGCACGACCGGGATCCGGCGCCGCGCGGCCAGCTCGAAGATCCGGTCTTTCTTGGCGTGGTTCATTACGCCCTGGGTGCCGGCCAGCACCATGTAGTCGTAGGACAAGACGGCGGCGGGGCGGCCGTTGACGTCACCGACCCCGGCGACCAGGCCGTCCGCCGGGGTGCGCTCGATCAGTTCCTCGACCGGACGGCGACGGCGTTGGGCGGCGATGACGAGAGAGCCGTACTCCGTGAAGGTCCCCGGGTCGCACAGGTCCTCGATGTTCTCCCGCGCGGTGCGGTTGCCTCGATCGTGACGCCGCCGTACGGACTCGGGGCGCGCCGTGTCGAGACCGGTCTCATGGCGGCGCCGCACCTCATCGAGGTCGGCTCGGACGCGCTCGAGGTCTGGACCTTCCAGCGGCACCACCGCGTCGGCCTGCCCGGCGGTCTCCTCCAGGACGGCCAACGGGTCGCCCTCGGCGAGGGTGTCCCCAGGCCGCACCGCGAGACGCCGTATGATCCCGGCGGTGGGCGCCTCGATGACATGCTGCATCTTCATGGACTCCAGCAGCACCAGCGCTCCGCCCCTGGCGACCGAGTCCCCCACGCCGACCTCGACGCTCTCCACCGTCCCGTGCATCGGCGCGGTGATCGCCACTTCTGTCACGCTGGGCTCTTTCTCTAGACGAGGTCCACCACGATCGGCGCATGGTCTGAGGGACCTTTGCCCTTACGGGCCTCGCGATCCACATACGCCGAGCGCACCCGGCCGGCGACCGCCGCGCCGGCATACACGAGGTCGATGCGCATGCCCTTGTTCTGGTGGAACATGCCGGCCCGGTAGTCCCAGTACGTGAACGGGTGTGGTCCCTTCATCGGGGTCGGCACCACGTCGTGCAGCCCCAGCGCTCGCAGCTCGGCCAGCGCCCGGCGTTCGGCAGGCGTGACGTGAGTCGAGCCCACGAACGCCGCCGGATCCCACACATCCGCATCGGTCGGCGCCACGTTGAAGTCACCACACGCCACCAGCGGACGCCTCTGCCCCAGCTCATCGCCGATCGCAGTCCGCAGCGCCATGAACCAGTCGAGCTTGTAGAGGTAGTGCGGCGAGTCCGGCGTGCGCCCGTTCGGCGCGTACAACGACCAGACCCGGACCCCACCGCAGGTCGCCCCGATCGCGCGAGCCTCCGGGCGGGGCGGCCCAAGCTCGCCCAGCTCGTCCAGCAGGCTCGGCTCCCCAAGCTCGCCGCCGAAGCCCGGTTCACCGGGAAAACCCAGCGAGACCTCATCGATGCCGACGCTGGACAGCAACGCGACACCGTTCCACCGACCGTCGCCGTGAGCCGCGACGGCGTACCCGAGCTCACCGACCTCGGCCGCCGGGAACCTGTCGGCAGGGCATTTGGTCTCCTGCAGGCAAGCGATGTCGGGCTTGGTCTCGGCCAGCCATTCGAGCAGCCGCGGCAGCCGTGCCCTGACCGAGTTCACGTTCCAAGTCGCCAGACGCATCCCCCCAGCCTGCCAGACTTCAGGCGAAATTGACGCTCCGGAGGATAGGAATCGGCACACCTGGATTTCGCGAATGCGAGATGACGGCCCGGCGGACCGTTTTCGGAAGATCAGAGACAGTTTCCTGGGGCTCCAATTTCTGCCCTGTGACAGATAAGTCAAGCTCGCAATTTCCCAGGGTCTTGTGCTTCCGTGGCGCATTCACGGAGCGTGGTTGTAACCGGGGTCACAACAAGGCTGCCGGGGTCCGGGAGGTGAGGTGGGTCAGCGCACCCTCATGGTGGTCGCGGAGCGCTCAGCCGGAACTCCAGCCCGGACACCCTGTGGCTCGGCCCTGCGCGGCAGCTCGGCGTCAGATCAGTTCCCGGTCACGCAGTGCGGCGAGTTGCACCTGGTCCAGATCGAGCAGGTCGGCCAGCACCTCCGCTGTGTCCGAGCCGGGCGACGAGGCCAGCGCCGCGCCCCGGTCCTCTCCCGAGTTCAACGGCGATCCGGGCACGGGCAGCCGCCCGATGCCGGGCTGATCGAGCTCGGCCAGCAGCGGGTTGTCCGCCGCGTCCGCCACCAGTTCGGTGAAGGAGCGGTACGGGGACCAGAGCAGGAACGTGCCGTCCAGGCCCTTCGCCACCTCGTCGTAGGGACGCGCGGCGAACCAGGGCTCGACCAGGGCCGCGATGGTCTCCCGATGCCGGTAACGGTCGGCGTCGAGGCCGAAGTCGGCACCCAAGAGCCGTTCCAGCTCGGCGAACACCTCGGTCAGCCCGGTGAGCCGCCCCAGATCGGCGAAGTGCCGCGGAGTCAGCGTCACGATCATGACCCGGTGCTCGTCCGAGGTCGCGAAGTCGCGGGCGAACCCGCCGTACAGATGGTTGCCGATGCGCGGCCGATCCACCCCGGTGATCGCGGCCTCACCGAGGTAACCGAGGTTCCCTGCGGTGGCGAGCGCCACGTCGGCGAGGGGCAGCCGGATGGCCCGCCCCTCCCCCGTACGGCTGCGGTGACGTTCGGCCGCGAGGATCCCGACCGCGGCGTACAGACCGCAGGCCAGATCCCAGGCGGGCACGACGTTGTTGACCGGCCCGGTGTGCCCCTCCGGGCCGGTGGCGAACGGGAAGCCCATCTCGGCGTTCACCGTGTAGTCCACCGCCGGCCGCCCATCGTAATGGCCCTCGACCTGCAGATGGATCAGGTCTGGACGGGCGGGCACCAGATCGTCGTACGAGGGGAAACGCGCGTTGGTGACGACGATGCCGGTCTTGGCGGCCAGCCGGGTGACCAGATCGCGTCCCTCGGGCGAGCGCAGATCGAGGGCGATGGAGCGCTTGCCTTTGTTGAGCCCGGCCCAGTAGATGCTCGTGCCGTTCTCGGTCACGGGCCACCGGCGTACGTCCGGCGCACCCCCGAGCGGATCGACCCGGATCACCTCCGCGCCGAGCTGGGCGAGCGTCAGACCACAGAGCGGGGCTGCGACGAAGCTGGAGATCTCCAGGATCCGAAGGCCGTTCAGCATCAGGCGACCCGCTCGAACACCGCTGCCAGACCCTGGCCACCGCCGATGCACATCGTCTCCAGGCCATAACGGGCCTCGCGCCGCACCAGCTCATGCAGCAAAGTGGCGAAGATACGGCAGCCGGTGGCGCCGACCGGATGACCCAGCGAGATGCCCGAACCGTTGACGTTGATCCGGTCGAAGTCTTTCTCCCCGAATCCCCACGAGCGGGTCACGCCGAGCACCTGAGCGGCGAACGCCTCGTTGAGCTCGATCAGATCCAGATCTGCCAAGGTCAGCCCGGCCTGCTCGAGTGCCCTGGCGGTGGCGGGCACGGGGCCGAGTCCCATCAGCTCCGGCGGCACCCCGGCCACAGCCCATGACACCAGCCGGGCCTGGACGGTCAGGCCCAGACGGTCGGCGTTCTCCCGGGTGGTGACCAGGCAGACCGCGGCGCCGTCGTTCTGACCGCTGGAGTTGCCCGCGGTGACGGTCGACGCGGGGTCCTGCTTCGCAAGTACGGGGCGGAGCCCGGCGAGCCGTTCGAGAGTGGTGTCGGCGCGGGGATGTTCGTCGGTGTTGACCAGGACGGTCTCCTTGCGACCTACCACCTCGACCGGGACGATCTCGTCGGCGAACCGGCCCTCCCGCTGGGCCGCGACCGCACGCTGGTGGGACCGCAGGGCCAGGGCGTCCTGTTCCTCGCGCGGGATGCCCTTCTCACGGCGGACGTTCTCGGCGGTCTCGAGCATTCCGCCGGGCACCGGGTGGTGCTCGCCGCCTGCGGTGATGCGCGCCCTGGCCAGCCGGTCCTGCAGCTTGATCTCGGCGCCAGGCCGGTCCCAGCGCAGCCCGGTCGCGTAGTACTCGACCTGGCTCATGCTCTCCGCACCGCCTGCGATGACCGTGTCGCAGGCGCCGCTCCGCACTTGGAGAACCGCGTTGATGATGGCCTGCAGGCCTGAGCCGCACCGCCGGTCCAACTGACTGCCGGGGGTCTCCACCGGCAGCCCGGCGTCGAGCGCGGCCACCCTGCCGATGGCCGGGGCCTCCCCGCTCGGATAGCACTGGCCGAGGATCACGTCATCGATCTTGTCCGCGCCGGTCCGCTTGAGCAGCTCAGTGATCACCGTCGCGGCGAGCCGTTGCGCCGGCACGTCCTTAAAGACCCCGCCGAATCGCCCAACCGGAGTCCGTACAGGTGAACAGATTACGACTTCACGCATCTCTCAAGCCTCCCAGCAGAATCATCTTCAGACAGTTTGCCGCATTTGTTCGCGGACAATTTTTTTCGCCTTTCACAACCACCTGACGTCAGACCAGTCTGCGACCTACAGTCCCGTCGGAAACGCACGATCACCCCCCGAAGAGAGGACACTGGTTCATGACAGCGACGACGATGGAGCGCGTGACCAACCTGGAGGTACGAGTGGAGCGCCTGGAGACCTGGTCCGGCCCGGGACAGAACGCGGCTCTGGCCGACGGGCTGAAAGATCTCCGTGTCAAGGTCGATAAAATCCTTGTGGTCCAGGAGCGGCTGCAGGCTACCCAGGAACGTCACACCAAGCAGCTCACTGAACTCCAGTCCGACATGACAGAGGTCAAGACCGACGTCGCAGGCCTGAAGTCCGACATGACAGAGGTCAAGACCGACGTCGCAGGCCTGAAGTCCGACATGACAGAGGTCAAGACCGACGTCGCAGGCCTCAAGACCGACGTCGCGGACCTCAAGACCGACGTCGCAGGCCTCAAGACCGACGTCGCGGACCTCAAGACCGACGT
>JAOPYO010000209.1 GCA_025964575.1 Actinomycetes bacterium | reverse complement strand
GCTGCGTTTGGAGGTCACGAACCTCTTTGTCGTGCTGCGCCTTACGCGCCCCAGCATCGTCACGAGCGGCCACGCCCCGTCACCTCCCACTGAAGAAGCCGACGACCTACTCAGACCCTACCTATCCGGAGCCGTTCCGTAACCTGCCTGATCGGTTCTCATGTCGTGGCGGGGCGATCACCTGGTGTGGCCGGTGCCGCCCCGGCCGAGGGAGGTTCTCCGTCAGGGAACCGCAAAGGCCGCGAAAAAACCGGCATCGAGTCGGTAAGCACGCAGATTCTTCACGTTCTCGAACGATCCTGATACCGCTTGGGACCCCTTCACGGCATTTGTGAATTTAGTGTTAACCCTGTCACCGCGAGTAATACAGTGACCCACGGCACATTCGGCATCCGCGCGTGCCGCTCACTCTGCGTTGCCGGCCTCGTGGTCCACCTCGCCGGCAGAGGTCTCGGGGAGGGCCTGTTCGTCGGCGTAGGCGCCCTTGGCCGGGCGGCGTCGGCGGCGCGGCGGCTCCACCCCGTCGGCCATCCGCCGCGCGGTCACCAGGAAGCCGGTGTGGCCGACCATCCGGTGGTCGGGGCGGACCGCCAGCCCTTCGACGTGCCAGGAGCGGACGAGGGTCTCGAAGGCGTACGGCTCGGCGAAGGCCCCGTGCCCGCGGAGTTCCTCGACGACGCGGGACATCTGGGTCGTGGTGGCGACGTAGGCACAGACCAGCCCGCCCGGGATGAGGGCCTTGGCGACCGCGTCGACGCATTCCCAGGGGGCGAGCATGTCGAGGATGACGCGGTCCACCTCGGTCTCGGTGATGGCGTCCTCGAGGGAGCCGATCGTGAGCCGCCATGAAGGGTGCGGCCCGCCGAAGATCCTTTCCACGTTGGTCCTGGCGACCTGGGCGAAGTCCTCGCGGCGCTCATAGGAGGACACGGTTCCGTGCTCGCCCACCGCGCGCAGCAGGAAGCAGGTGAGGGCACCTGACCCTGCCCCGGCCTCGACCACCCGGGCGCCGGGGAAGATGTCGGCCATGGCGACGATCTGCCCGGCGTCCTTGGGATAGACGACGGCGGCGCCGCGGGGCATCCGCAGCGTGTGGTCGTGCAGCAACGGCCGGAAGGCGAGGAAGTCGATGCCTCCGGAGGAGCGCAGCACGATGCCTTCGGGTCGGCCGATGATCTCGTCGTGTTCCAGCCAGCCCTTGTGGCTGTGGAACTGCTTGCCCGGTTGGAGGGTGATGGTGTTGATGCGGCCCTTGGGGTCGGTGAGCTGAACCTGGTCACCGGCTCTAAACGGTCCGTGGGGGGTTCTGATGGTGACGTCGCTGGGTTCGCTCATGCTCGCAAGGTTATCGGCCGTGGAGGGCTGCCCTGGGCCGGGGAGAGACCCCTCGTTATCTTGCAGTCGGGGCCGATGGCAACTGCGAGATCACGGCCGGGCGCCGCTGAAGACCCGGTTGACGTCCTCGGCGGCGAGCACCCCGTACACCTGGCCGGTCGGCTCTACGAGCAGGTACTCGCTGGCGGGGGCCTGCCTGACGGCGGTGACGAGCTCCTCGCCGGACAGGTCCGCGGGCAGCGTGAGTTCGCTCTCCAGGCCCCGGGACACATCACCGACCTCGATCCAGGGGCGCCGGTTCTGCGGTGTGGCGAGCACCGCCCGTTCGTTGACCAGCCCGGTCGGGCGGCCCTCGTAGTCGACGATGACGATGGCGCCGGATCCGTCCTCGTTGGCGCGCCGCACGGCCTCGGCGAGCGGCACGTTCGCGGTCACCAGGGTGGCCGGGCGGGCGAGCAGGCGGGCCTGCAGCAAGGGGATCCGGTCCCGTATCTTCACGTCCCGCAGGGTCTGGGTGGCGCCCACCCACATGAACGAGGAGATCAACGCGACCCACAGCACCAGGAACCAGCGGTCGGCGCTGGCGCCGCCGTTGCTGGAGCTCGCGGCGAACGTGCCGGTGACGAGGACGAGGACGGCGACCGCGCGGCCGAGCCAGGCCACGATGACGGTGCCGGTCCGCGGCCGGCCGGTCACCTTCCAGATGAGGGCGCGGACGAGCCGCCCTCCGTCGAGCGGGGTCGCGGGCAGCAGGTTGAAGAGGCCGACGGCGAGGTTGGCGAACGTCAGTGCCTGCAGCAGTAGATCACCGACCGGCGGCAACGGCACGAGGTCATCGACGAGGAATCCCAGCCCGGCCAGGACGAGGTTGACGATCGGGCCGGCGAAGGCGATCAGGAACTCCCGGCCCGGGGTGGGCGACTCGCGTTCGATCGCGGTCTCGCCGCCCAGGATGTGCAGGGTGACCGACCGGACCGGCAGGTCGAACCTCCGGGCGACGAGGGCGTGGCTGAGTTCGTGGACGAACACCGAGCCGTACAGCAGCACCGCGTAGGTGAAGGCCACCAGGTAGCTGGTCGGCGGGGCGGCCACGTGCCTGGGGATCTCGCCGCCGAACCAGAAGGTGATGATGAACGCGACGACGAACCAGGACGGCGACACGTACACCGGGATCCCGAACGGCCGGCCCATCAGCAGCCCGGGCTGGTCCTGCTTCGTCTCATCGGTGCGGGATGCGCTGTCTGCCACGCCCTGATGGTATGTGCCGCTAGGCTCCCGCCGGAACGCCACCCGCAGCGCGCCACAACCGGGATGCCGTGATTTCGTCGGAGGCGTCGCCTACGCTGCACGTCATGACGACGACCGATGCTGCCGCGGACACCAGCCCCTCCATCCCGGTGATCGGTTCCCTCTCCCCCTCCCGGGCCGGCGATTTCATGACCTGCCCGCTGCTGTATCGCTTCCGGGTGATCGACCGGATCCCGGAGAGGCCGAGCCCGGCGGCCGTGCGCGGCACCCTGGTCCACGCGGTGCTCGAACGGCTCTTCGACCTGCCCGCGGCGGGACGGACGGTGCCGGCCGCGCTGGATCTGCTCGGCCCGCAGTGGGAACGGCTGCTCGGCGAGGAGCCCGGGTTGGCCACCATGTTCGAGGATGCCGAGCAGGGTGAGGCGGAGTGGTTCGGCCAGGCCCGGGAGATGGTCGAACGCTATTTCACCCTGGAGGATCCGCAGCGGCTGGAGCCGGCGGACCGGGAGCTGTTCGTCGAGACCGTGCTGGCGTCGGGGCTGAAGCTGCGCGGTTACATCGACCGGGTGGACGTGGCGCCCGGCGGCGACGTCCGGGTGGTCGACTACAAGACGGGCATGGCGCCGCGGGCCGACTTCGAGGCACGGGCGCTGTTCCAGATGAAGTTCTACGCGCTGGTGTTGTGGCGGCTGCACGGGAGGGTGCCGCGGTTGCTACAGCTGATGTACCTCGGCAACGGGGAGATCTTGCGTTATGCCCCTGATGAGGCCGATCTGCTCGCCACGGAACGTAAGGTCGAGGCGTTGTGGCTGGCGATCCGGAGGGCCATGGACAGCGGAGAGTGGCGGCCCCGCAAGAGCCGGATCTGCGATTGGTGCGACCACAAGGAACGTTGCCCGTCGTTCGGCGGCACCCCGCCGCCACTGCCGGAGGTCCCCGCGCCGAGGTCCGATCCCGCCCCCCGCCCGGACTTCTCCGATGACGTGTAGAGCCGGGGAAAACCCGGTGACCGGGGTGTGGAAAGGCCGGTAGCGTGCCGGAACATGTCCTCCGCCGACATCTACTTCTCCTGCGACATCGAGGCCGATGGGCCGATCCCGGGCCCGTACTCCATGGTGAGCTTCGGGCTCTCGGTGGCGGGCACCTATGACGGGGTGACGTTCGAGCCGCATCACCCGTTCGCGCGGACGTTCTACGCCGAGCTGAAACCGATCAGTGACGAGTACGTGCCGGAGGCGCTCGCGGTCAGCGGGCTGGACCGGGACCGGCTGATCCGGGAGGGTCAGGACCCGGCTGCCGCGATGACGGCCGCCGCGGGGTGGATCCGGGAGGTGGCGAAGGCCGCGAAGGGCTCGGCGGTGTTCGCCGCCTACCCGCTGGGCTTCGACTGGATGTTCATGTACTGGTACTTCGTCCGCTTCGCCGAGGGCGGTTCGCCGTTCGGGCACTCCCGGTGCATCGACCTGAAGACGCTGTACGCGGCGCGGGCGAGGGCGCAGATCCGCCAGTCCACGAAGGGCCAGATGCCGCGGCATCTGCTGTCGAAGCGGCGGCATACCCATAACGCGCTGGACGATGCCGTCGAGCAGGCCGAGCTGTTCCAGAACCTGATGCGCTGGCCCGGTCCTCGTCCCGGCGCGTAGAGTCCTCCATTCGGAGACCGCATCCTTCCTAGGGAGGAGAGCGGATCACCGTCGCGGAGGGGCAACGACCAGGGATGACGCCGTACTTTGAGGGTGTGTCACCCCGCATCGGCAATTTGCACTGCTGGTCAAGGAGCCACCCCACCGTCGTGGACGGCCTGGTGGCGATGCTGCTGTTCGTGGCAGCGCTGCCGCAGCTGCTGTCGAGCCAATCGCCCGGCAGGGGCTTCGCGACGCCCGATCTGGTCAGTCTGGTGATCGTGTCCGTCATCATGGTGGCGCTGGCCTTCCGGCAGCGGTACCCGTTCGCCGTGCTGGTCATGGCGGTCGGCGGCAACGTCCTGCTTGCGGCTCTGCACTACAGCCCGACTGTGGCGGAAGTGCTGGCGTTCGTGGTCGCGGTGTACACCGTCGCGGCCCACCGGGCCCTGGCGATCAGCTCCATCGGTGGTGCCCTCGCGCTGGTGTCCTTCATCTCGATGGAGCTGACCGCTCCGGCTGCCATGAGCTCCGTCGGTGTGGTCACCAACGCGGCACTGATCGCGGGGGTGTGGTGGCTGGGGCGGAGCCTGCGGTTGCGGCGGGCGTACCTCGCTGAGCTGGAACACCGGGCGGAGCGGCTGGAGCGCGCCCGTGACTCCGATGCCCGGACGGCGCGGGTCGAGGAGCGGTCTCGGATCGCCCGTGAACTGCACGATGTGGTCGCCCACCACGTGAGCGTGATGACCGTGCAGGCCGGTGCGGCGCGCCGGATCCTGGACAAGGACCCGGACAGTGCCCGCGAGGCGATGGTCACGATCGAGGACGTCGGCCGGACGACCCTGGACGAGATGCGTCGTATCGTCGGGGTGCTGCGGACCGAACGTGACAGCAAGGCGGCGGGGCCCGAGCTTTCGCCGCAGCCGGGCATCCACGAGGTGGGCGCCCTGGTCGATCATGTGCGTGAGACGGGCCTGTCGGTCCAGCTGTGGATGGAGGGCGATCCGCGGCCGCTGTCGACCGGGGTGAACCTGGCCGCGTACCGTCTCATCCAGGAGGCGCTCACCAACTCGCTCAAGCATGCCGGGCCGCAGGCGCGTGCATGGGTCCGCATCCACTACAACCCCCGGGAACTGACGGTGGAGGTCGAGGACGACGGGCGTGGCGTCGCCGCGGCGCTGGCCGACAACGGGGACAACCCGGGACATGGGTTGGTGGGGATGCACGAGCGGGTCGCCCTCTATGGTGGCGAACTGAGGATCGGGCCCCGTAGCGGCGGTGGTTTCGAAGTCCGCGCCCGTTTCCCCTTGGACTAAAAGTTGGAGTTCGGTGTGACTGTCAGGGTCTTGCTGGTCGATGACCAGCCGCTGTTGCGGACCGGGTTCAAGCTGATCCTGGAGGCCGAGGCCGATATCACGGTGGTGGGCGAGGCGGGAGACGGGGCGGCCGCGGTCGAGCTGACCCGTTCCCTGATGCCCGACGTCGTGCTCATGGACATCCGGATGCCGGGGGTCGACGGCATCGAGGCCACCCGGCGGATCGTCCGGGAGCAGGCTGCGACACACGACCCCCGGGTCCTCATCCTGACCACCTTCGACCTCGACGAGTACGTGATCGAGGCGGTCCGGGCCGGGGCGAGCGGGTTCCTGCTGAAGGACTCCCCGCCGGAGGAACTGGTCACCGCGATCCGCATCGTCGCCGGCGGCGACGCGATCGTCGCGCCCAGCGTGACCCGCCGGCTGCTGGACCGGTTCGCCACCCGGTTGCCGTCCGTACGGAACGTCGGCCCCCCGCCGGGGCTCGAGACGCTCACCGCGCGGGAGCGCGAGGTACTGAGCCATGTGGCGCGGGGCCTGTCCAACGCGGAGATCGCGGCGGAGCTGGTCGTCAGCGAGACGACCATCAAGACGCATGTCGGGAACGTGCTGGCCAAGCTGGGGTTGCGCGATCGGGTGCAGGCCGTCGTGTACGCCTACGAGACCGGTATGTCGCAGCCCGGCCAGGGCTGACCTCCTGGTCTCCCCTACTCCTCGAGGAGTAGGGGATCGTCGGTCCTCCACCGCTGGGCGGAGGTGCAAGAACCTTCCGGCGGCCGAGGTTCTCGGTGCCTGGGACCCCTAGCGTTGAGGTACAAGGATCAAGGAGTCGCGGGCTTCCCCTCCCCCCGGAGGTAACCCGTTCCCGCGCGAAGTGATCTTTCGCATCCGACGTTTCAGAGCATCCGACAGGGAGTTCCACGTGACGAACACCGCCCCCACCACCGCCGAGGGGCTGTACCAGCCAGGCGCGGGCGCGCTCGCCGCGCGCGCCGAACGTGTGGCCAAGGTCTATGGCAACGGCGATGCCCAGGTGATCGCACTGGACGACGTGACGGTCGGCATTCCGCGAAGCCGGTTCACCGCGATCATGGGCCCGTCGGGTTCCGGTAAGTCCACGCTGATGCACTGCATGGCGGGGCTGGACTCGGTCTCTTCGGGCAGCGTCTACATCGGCGACGTCGAGTTGTCCCGGCTCGATGACAAGCGCCTGACCCGGCTGCGCCGCGACAAGGTGGGCTTCATCTTCCAGTCGTTCAACCTGGTGCCGACGCTGACCGCCCTGGAGAACATCACTCTGCCCATCGACATCGCCGGCCGTAAGCCGGACCAGCAGTGGCTGGACACCGTCATCGACACCGTGGGGCTGCGTCCGCGCCTCAAGCACCGTCCGAGCGAGCTCTCCGGTGGTCAGCAGCAGCGGGTCGCCTGCGCCCGGGCGCTCGCCAGCCGGCCCGACATCATCTTCGCCGACGAGCCGACCGGAAACCTCGACTCCAAGTCCGGCGCCGAGGTGCTGTCCTTCCTGCGCAACTCGGTGCAGGAGATGGGCCAGACCATCGTCATGGTCACCCACGACCCGGCGGCGGCCGCCTATTCCGATCTGGTGCTGTTCCTCACTGACGGCCGGATCGTCGACCAGATGCCCGACCCGACCGCCGACAAGGTCCTGGAGCGCATGAAGGGCTTCGAGCTGCCGGGAGTGACCACCTCATGATGGCGAAAGTCACCCTCCGCAATCTCACCGCGCACAAGCTGCGGCTGGCTCTCACCGCGCTGTCGGTCATCCTCGGCGTCGCGTTCGTCGCCGGCACGCTCATCTTCACCGACACCATGACGAAGTCGTTCGACGATCTCTTCAACCGGGTCGGCAAGGGCGTCGCCGTCCAGGTCCAGGGTAAGAAGGTCATCAGCGGCTCGGACGAAGACGAGGCCCAGCGGGCGCCTGTGCCACTGGCCCTGGTCGGCACCCTCGGCAAACTGCCCGGCGTCAAGAGCGCCACCGGTCACGTCCAGGGCTACGCGGCCCTCGTCGGCAAGAACGGCAAGGTCGTCGGTGGCGGTGGACCGCCACAGATCGGCGTCAACTGGACCGATGGCGGAGACGACACGATCTCCTCTGGGCGCGCCCCGCAGGGGCCTTCTGAGATCGCGCTCGACACGGAGACCGCCAAGAAGGCCGACTTCAGGGTGGGCGATCAGGCGAAGGTCCTGTCCCAAGGGCCGCCGCGCACCGTGACGATCGTGGGGGTCATCGACACCGGCCACCTGAACGGTGCCACCCTCATCGCGTTCGACACCGCCACGGCACAGAAACTGCTATACAAGGCCGGCTACTTCTCCGACGTCACCTTGGCCTCGCAGAGCGGGGTCAAGGAGCAAAGCGTGCTCACCGAAGTGAAGCAGGTGCTGCCCAGCAGTTTCGACGCGATCACCGGCACCCAGATGCGCGAGGACGCCAAAAGCCAGCTCGACAAGATCATGACGATCTTCCGGACGTTCCTGCTGGCGTTCGCGCTGATCTCGATCTTCGTCGGCGGGTTCATCATCTTCAACACCTTCTCGATGCTGGTGGCCCAGCGCACTCGGGAACTGGCACTGCTGCGCGCCGTCGGCGCGTCTCGCAGGCAGGTGACCCGCGCCGTGCTCGGTGAGGCCTTCGGTGTCGGTGTGGTCGGCTCGACCCTGGGCCTGGTCCTGGGGGCGGGGATCGCGCTAGCGCTCCAGGCCTTCTTCAAGGGACAGGGCCTGGACCTGAAGAGCGGACTGATCTTCACCGCCACACCGGTCATCTGGTCGTACGCGGTGGGCATCTTGGTCACGATGGTCTCGGCGTACTTCCCGGCCCGCCGGGCGGCGAAGATCCCGCCGGTGGCGGCGATGCGCGACGACGTCGCCCTCCCCCAGCGTTCACTTCGCATCCGGATCGCCATCGGAGCGGTCATGACGGTCGCGGGCGGGGCGTTGCTCGGCATGGGGGTCGCAGGAGTCGGCTCGCAGCCGCTGATCCTGCTCGGCGTGGGCGCCGTCCTGGTCTTCCTCGGTATCGCGATGCTCGCTCCCGTGATCAGTAAGCCGGTGGTCCGGGTGCTGGGCGCCCCGTATGCGAAACTGTTCGGCCTGCCGGGACGGCTGGCTCAGCAGAACGCGATGCGCAGTCCGCGCCGTACCGCCGCGACGGCGGCCGCGCTGATGATCGGACTGTCCCTGGTGACCACGGTCAACGTGATGGGTGCCTCGCTGAGCGCCTCCATCGGCAAGACCGTCGACGAACAGTTCGGTGCCGACTACTTCGTCCAGCCCGACGGGCCCGGCGGTTTCAGCCCGGAGGCCGCCAAGTCCGTGGCCTCCGCGTCGGGCGTCACCCGAGCGACGCTGACCTACAGCGGCAACATCAGCGTCGACGGCAAGGGTGGCAGGTTCACCAGTGGTGATACGGCAGACCTGATCAAGGGTGCCAAGGTCAAGCTGGTCTCCGGCTCAGCCGATCTCGGCACCGACGGGATGCTGGTCGACGAGGATGTCGCCAAGTCCCACTCCTGGAAACCCGGCAGCTCCGTCCAGGCGACGTTCAGCAACGGGACCGGCCAGCAACTGCAGATCAAGGGCGTCTACGCCAAGAGCCAGTTCCTGGCCCCCCGGGTCATCTCGCTGGCCGCGTTCCAGACGCACACGACCAATCCGCTGGCCGACGGGATCATCGTCGACACCGCCAAGCAGGACGCCGCGACCAAGACAGCGATCGAACAGTCACTCAAGGACTACCCCAACCTCAAGGTCCAAGATCAGTCCGATGTCAAGAAGGATGCCCGTCAGCAGGTCGACGGCATGATCACCTTCTTGACCGTGATGCTCGTGCTGTCGATCATCATCGCGGCGGTCGGAGTCGTCAACACCTTGGCGCTGTCGGTGATCGAACGGACCAGGGAGATCGGCCTGCTACGGGCCGTCGGCACCAGCCGTCGTCAGCTACGCAGGATGATCCGGCTCGAGTCGATCGTGATCGCGGTCTTCGGTGCACTGCTCGGCATCAGCCTCGGTATCGCGTTCGGCGTCGCCATCCAGCGCGGCGCCGCCAACGATGGCATGGAGGTGCTGGACATCCCGGTCGGCACGTTGGCGATCTACGTTGTCGTGGCCGGATTCATCGGCGTGGTCGCGGCCCTCTGGCCCGCCTGGCGGGCCAGCCGGATGGACATCCTCAAGGCCATCGGCAGCCAGTGACACCCGCCTGAACGACGAGACGCCCCGTACGGTTCCAGAACCGTACGGGGCGTTGTCGCAGGTGCCGGCTGGATCCAGCTCGTGCAGGCGGTCTCGGGGAGCGGCACGAACGCCCTCAGGGCGTGACGCTCACGGCCCCGCACGCAGGCGTGCGGGGCCGTTCAGCGGGTTCGTCAGGCCTCGGAGGCCGTGGCCGCGGCAGCGAGTCCGGTGGTGTCGGCCGGAGCGTTCTCGGGGAAGTGACAGGCCACCTCGTGACCGGGCTTCAGCTCGATCAGCGGCGGTTCGACCGTCTTGCAGATCTCCTGCGCCTTCCAGCAACGAGTGTGGAAGCGGCAGGCCGGCGGGGGGTTGAGCGGGCTGGGAACGTCGCCCTGCAGCCGGATGCGTTCCCGGCCCTTGCGCTTGGAGGGGTCCGGGATCGGCACCGCGGACAGCAGCGCGTGCGTGTACGGGTGCATGGGCGACTCGTACAGGCTGGTCCGATCGGAGATCTCCACCAGCTTGCCGAGATACATGACCGCGACCCGGTCGGCGATGTGCCGGACCACCGACAGGTCGTGTGCGATCACCACGTAGGTGAGGTCGAACTCGTCCTGCAGGTCCTCCAGCAGGTTGATGACCTGCGCCTGGATGGACACGTCGAGGGCCGACACCGGCTCGTCCGCGACGATGAGCTTCGGCTTGAGCGCGAGAGTGCGCGCCACCCCGATGCGCTGCCGCTGGCCGCCGGAGAACTCATGGGGGTAGCGGTTGTAGTGCTCGGGGTTGAGGCCGACGAGCTCCAGCAGGTCCTGAACGGCCTTCTTGGTGCCCTGCGCCGTCTTGATCTTCTGTAGCCGGTACGGCGCCCCGATGATCTGGCCGACCGTTTGCCGCGGGTTCAGCGAGGAGTAGGGGTCCTGGAAGATCATCTGGATGTCGCGCCGGAGCGGCCGCATCGCCCCCTGGGACAGATGCGTGATGTCCCGCCCCTCAAAGACGATCTTTCCTGAGGTCGGCTGCAGAAGGCGCATGATCATCCGGCCGGTGGTGGTCTTGCCGCAGCCCGACTCCCCCACCACGCCGAGTGTCTCGCCCTTGCGCACCGAGAAGGACACTCCGTCCACGGCCTGGACGGCACCGACCTGGTGTTTGAAGACGATGCCCGAGGTGACGGGGAAGTGCTTGGTCAGGTCCGTGACCTCGAGCAGCACCTCGCCCTTCCCCCGGTCGCCCTCCGCCGCCGAAGGCCCGGCCTCAGGAGCGCCGGCCGCGGCGGCCTGCGCCACCACGGTCGCCTCCCCGGCGTTGGGCTCCGTGGCGCCGCCGCTGTCCGTTGTGCTCACGCTCTCTCCACGCTCTTCCATGCCGGTCACAGCCTGGGCCTGATCTCGGAGTTCCAGATCTCCCGGCGCCTTTCGGTCGGCAGATGACAGGCCACCCGGTGCCCTGCCGCCACCTCGCGCAGTTCGGGCCGCTCGGTCTCGCTCCTGCCCTCGGTGAGTTCCGAATACACACAGCGTGGGCTGAAGGCACAGCCGGCCGGGATGTCGATGAGGCTCGGTGGAGTGCCCTTGATCGGGATCAGCCGCTCGGTGCGTTCCCGGTCCAGGCGGGGCATCGATCCGAGCAGTCCCCAGGTATAGGGGTGCTCGGGGTCGTGGAACACGTCCTCGACCGCGCCGTACTCCACGCAACGCCCGCCGTACATCACCAGGATGTCGTCCGACAGCTCCGCGACGACGCCCAGATCATGAGTGATCATAATGATCGCGGAGTTGAACTCCTCCTGCAGATCCCGGAGCAGGTCCAGGATCTGCGCCTGCACCGTGACGTCGAGCGCCGTGGTCGGCTCGTCGGCGATGAGCAGCTCCGGGTCACACGACAGCGCCATAGCGATCATGGCCCGTTGCCGCATGCCACCGGAGAACTGGTGCGGGTAGTCGTCCACCCTGCGTTCCGGCTCCGGGATTCCGACCCGGCCCAGCATGTCGATCGCGTGCTTGCGCGCGACCTTCCTGGACACGTCGTTGTGGATCCGGTAGGCCTCGATGATCTGGGCGCCCACCGTGTAGAAGGGGTGCATGGACGACAACGGATCCTGAAAGATCATCGCCATGTCCCGGCCGCGGAGCCGGCGGACCTCTTCCGCCGTCGAGCCGACGAGTTCCCGGCCGTCCAGCCAGACCTCTCCCGAGACCCTGGCGTTGTTCCGGTTGTGCAGGCCGAGGATGCCGAGGCTGGTCACGCTCTTCCCGGAGCCCGATTCCCCCACGATGCCGAGGGTGCGGCCGCGCTCCAGCTGGAACGACAGGCCGTCGACGGACTTGACCAGCCCGTCGTCGGTCGGGAAGTGGATACGCAGGTCCCGTACTTCCAGGAACGCCGTCGGCGGCCGGGAGGTCTCGTCCGTCGCGGTCGGCGCGCCGTTGAGCGTCTCTGCGGGAATCTTCTTCTCCCCCATCAGCTGAGCCTCACCCTCGGGTCGGCGACGGCATACAGGATGTCCACCACCAGGTTGGCGAGAATGACGAACAGCGCGGTCGCGATGGTCACGCCCAGGACGACCGGCAGGTCACTTCTCGAGATCCCCTGGAGGGTGAGCGCCCCCAGTCCCTGCATCGAGTAGGTCTTCTCGGTCAGCACCGCGCCCCCGAGCAGCAGTCCCAGATCAAGCCCGAAGATCGTGATGATCGGGGTCAGCGCCGCCCGCAGCCCGTGCCGGACGACGACCGTTCGCTCTTTCAGGCCCTTCGCCCGCGCGGTGCGAATGTAGTCCTCGCCCATCGTCTCGAGCATGCCCGCCCTGGTCAGCCGCGCATAGAGGGCGGCGTAGAGGAATGCCAGCGTGATCCAGGGCAGGATCAGATTCTGCGCCCACAGAGCCGGATTGTCCTGGAAGGGCTTGTAGTCGGGAGAGGGCAGCAGATGCAGGTTGTAACTGACAACGGAGATCGAAAGCAGCCCCGTGAAGAAGATGGGCAGGGACACTCCGGCCAGCGCAACCGACATCGCGGCCCGGTCGAAGAAGCTTCCCTTGCGGAGCGCCGACAGCACGCCGATCGAGACGCCCGAGACCAGCCACAGCACGGCGGCGCCGATCGCTATCGAGAACGTCACCGGGGCGCGGTCGAGCAACAGCTCCAGGACCGGCTGGTTGGTCCGGTACGAATAGCCCATGCAGGGCGCCGGGCAATGCGATACGTCCGTGCCGAACTTGTAGTCCGTACCAACGAATATGCCCTTGAGGAAGTCCCAGTACTGCACGAGGAAGGGCTTGTCGAGCCCGAGTTTGGTCTTGATGCCGGCAAGCAGCTCCGGGGTCACCTCCCTGCCCACGTAGCGGGCGGCCAGGTCGTCGGTCGACTGACCCATCCACCTCGGCAACAGGAAGAAGATGCCGAAGGTCACCAAGCTGATGATGGCCAGCAGGAGTACGGCCACCAGCAGGCGCCGGACGATGTATCGAATCACTGCGGACGGCGCTGATGGCCGGCGCGACAGGCCACGAAGGACGTTGCCGCGCCGACCATCTATGCCTTCACCTCTCTCAGATCTACTTCGACAACCCGAGGTTGGCGTAGTCGTACATGCCGGAGAAGCCGTAGTTGATGAACACGTTGGCCAGGTTCGGCGTCCGGTAGTACAGGTTCTTGGCGTACAGCATCGGGATGATGGAGGCGTCCTGCATCACCAGCTTGTCGATGTCGCCGTAGACCTTCTCGCGTGCCGCCTCGTCCTTGAGCGAGGTGACGTCCTGGAAGGCCTTACGGATCGCCGGGTCGGTGATGTTCGAGATGTTCGAGCTACCCGTGGCCTTGAGCGCACCCGGGTCGGTGATCTGCTGCAGGAAGCCGAAACCGCTTGGGAAGTCGGCCGCCCAGCCGTAGACCATCAGGCCCAGCTGGTTCTTCTTGACGAAGGTCGGGGAGCCGACGACACCACCGGTGTAGCCGTCCTCGGGGTAGTTCTTGATGTTGACGGTGATGCCGACCCGCGCGAGCGAGGCCTTTACCGACTCCGCCGCGGCCTTCTCCTTGGGCCGCTCGGAGCGGTAGGAGATGTTGGTCGAGAAGCCGTTCGGCTTGCCGCACTGAGTGAGCTCGGCCTTGGCCTTGGTCACGTCACCCTTGCTGCCCGGGGTCTGGTACAGGTCGAAGCTCTGGTGACCCTTGATGCTCGGCGGCAGCACGCTGGTGGCGACGTCGCCACCGCTCTCTCCACCGTAGGCGGCCTGGTAGGCGGTCTTGTCCACCGCGTACTGGACGGCCTTGCGGCAGTGGAGGTTGTCGAACGGGGCCACCAGGTGGCTGATGGCCGTGTACCAGAGGAAGCCGGAGTTGGGGTTGTCGGCGTTCTTCTTCAGCTTCGGGTCCGACAGGATCTTGGAGCGGGCGGCCGCGTTCACGCCGTTGCCCTGGACGTCGATCTCGGCGTCGCCGCTGAGCTGACGGTTGTCGACCTCGTCGGCCGAAACGCCGAGCTGCACGGTGATCTTGTCGACGGCCTGCTTGCGCTCCGGGTCGCTGCTCGCGTCCCAGTTCGTGTTCTTGCTCAGCGCGATCGACTTGCCCGGCTCGTAGCTGTCGATCTTGTACGGACCGGTCGAGACGACGTACTTGGTGTAGTTGACGCCGCCCTTGGCCCCGACGTCCGCCGCCTGCGGCACGGGCGCCGTCTGCGGGATGGTCGCCAGGTAGTCGAACTCGGCGAACGGCTGGGTCAGGTGGAAGACGACGGTCTGGTCGTCCGGCGTCGTCACGCCCTTGAAGTCGTCAAGGTTCTTGTCCTTGTACGGACCCTTGTAGCCGTTCGGGTTGAGCAGGTACTGCCTGAAGTAGACGGGGCCCTTCTCCATCACTTCCGGCGAGTAGTTGCTGCGCGCCACGGCGTACTTGACGTCCGCCGCCTTGACCGCCGTGCCGTCGGCGTACTTGGCGCCCGGCTTGAGCTTGTAGGTCCAGGTCTTCAGGTCGGCACTGGCCTCGCCCTTGCCCGTCGCGAGGTCCGGCACGATGTCGAGGCTGGCGTCGCCCGGCTGTGACTTGAAGGTCAGCAGCGGCCGGGCGTAGAGCCGGCTGAAGTTCCAGGCGGTCGCGTAGTACATGTTGCCCGGGTCCAGCGAGTCGAAGTCGCCGGTCCGCAGCATTCGCAGCGTGCCGCCCGTGTGGCTGGACTGGTTCACCCAGCCCTTGCTGGCCTGGTTGAAGGTGCCAGAACCGGTGCTACTGCCACCGCTGCTGCTATTACTACCGCCGCCGCAGGCGGCGAGGACGAGGCTCGCGACCGCGCCGAGCGCGACCGCCGCACTGCCCCTTCGCATCTTCTTGTTCATCTGTGCGTCGTTCTCCCTAGGGGGTTGGATGTTCGATCCAGAAACGAGGTGGTCTCAAGGGTCAGCGCGAGGCCCGTGGGTCCAGCGCGTCGCGGAGACCGTCGCCGAAGAGGTTGAAGGCCAGCACGGTGATGAAGATCGCCATGCCAGGGAAGAACATGAAATGGGGCACGATCTGGTAGATGTCGGTCGCGTCCGACAGCATGCCGCCCCAGGTGGGAGTCGGTGGGATGATCCCGACGCCGAGGAAGGACAGGGCCGCCTCGAACAGAATGTTGGTCGGGATCAGCAGCGTGGCGTAGACCAGGATCGGGGCCCACAGGTTGGGCAGCAGTTCCCGGAGCAGGATGTAGGGGGCACGAGCTCCCATACTGCGGGCCGCGTCGACGAACTCCCGCTCGCGGAGCGAGATGGTCTGGCCCCGGATGATCCGGCCGATGTACGGCCAGCCGAAGAAGCCGATGATGAAGATCAGCAACACGACCCGCAGGCCGTTGCGCTCCAGCCCGAACACCTTGTCGGGGAAGACGCCCACCAGGGCGATCGCGAAGAGCAGCAGCGGGAAGGCCAGGAAGATGTCCATCATCCGGGCGATCAACGTGTCGACCCAGCCGCCGAAGTAGCCGGCGATCACGCCGAAGAAAACGCCGATCACCACCGCGAGCATTGACGAGAAGAAGGCGATGAGCAGGGAGTACTTCGCACCGTTGACGATGCGGCTGAGGAGGTCACGACCTGCCGGGACGTCCAGGCCGAACGGATGCGCGGCGCTGATGCCCGAGTGCAGGATTCCCGTCTTGGGCCTGCTCAGCACCGGGTCGATCAGGTCGTTGTGCGGCTGGTCGGGTGAGCCCACCAGGAACGGGCCAACAAAGGCCATCAGGACCAGGAGCAGGACCACGATCGCACCGGCCATGGCGACCTTGTCCCGTTTGAACCGGAGCCATGCGATCTGCCCGAGCGAGCGGCCCTCGATCGCCTTCCGCTCGACGCCCACCAGGACAGCCTCCGGCTGAGCCTCGGCCTCGCCGCCGGACACCTCGATAGGCGCGGTCACGCCACTTACCTCCCCAATCGGCCACGCTGCCGGGGCACGAGGATGACCGTTGCCGGGTTCGCCGGCTCGGATCTCCTCACGCCCGCCCTACTGGAAAGGAAACTTACTCTCCAGTCAGGAATGTCCTTGCTGAATGAAGATCGCGCTAGCCTCTGTGGCTGGATTGTGATCCGGCCGTGTCCGGGGGCATACGCGAACTTGACGTCACGATGGACGAAACGCCCAGAACATACTTGTTCACACCCTGGTTGCGGCAAGTCCTGAACGGTGATTCATGAGAAGTTTTACCGTTCCGAGTCCTTGCTGAGACCGATCGTCTCCCCAGGTGGGCACTTGTGCGGGAGAATATCGCACGGCTCGGCGAGCTTGGACCAACCGGTCCGGATCGCGCTGGGGAGCGCAACGGCGAGAGACCCGGTGGGGGCGCCGCCGCCCTCCACCGGGTCTCTCCCGATCACACCCGTCAGGACTGGCGTACTCGGGGGTCGAGGAACGAGTAGGCGATGTCCACGATGAGGTTCGCGATGACCACGAACACGGCGACGAAGATGGCCACCCCGATGATCGTCGGGGTGTCCCCGACGTTCAGCGAGTGCACCGCCAGCCAACCGAACCCGTTCAAGCCGAAGATCGATTCGGTCACCAGCGTGCTGCCGATCAGCGTTCCGATGTCGACTCCGAACTGGGTGATCACCGGAGTGAGCGCGGCCCTCAGCCCGTGCTTGTAGATCACCCTGCGCCGCGAGAGACCCTTGGCCTTGGCGGTGCGCATGTAGTCCTCGCCCATGACCTCCAGCATGGAACTGCGCGTCAGCCGGGTATAGGAGGCGGTCATCAGGTAGGCCAGCGAGAGCCACGGCAGCGTCATCCGCTGTAGGAAGCCGCCCACGTCACTGAACGGACTGCCGGGCATGCCCACGTCGAACAGCGCTACGCCATGGGTGCGCAACTGGAAGAAGAACAGGTACATCAGCACCAGGGCGAGCACGGCCGGCGGGAACGACAGCCCGATGAGCACGAAGGCCGTGGTGGCCCGGTCGAGCAGGCTGCGGGCCCGGGTGGCGCTCACCACGCCGGAGACGACCCCGAACACGAACCAGATGATCCCGGCGCCGAAGACCAGCCAGACCGTGGTGGGCAGCGACTCCTTGATCAGGGTGAAGACCGGGATACTCCCGCTGATGTAGGAGTGACCCAGGTCCAGGCGGAGCAGATGACCCATGTAGTCGCCGTACTGCACGATCAGCGGCCGATCGAGGCCCAGGTCGTGATGGATCTTGTTGATGACGTCCTGGGTGGCCCGGCTGCCGGCAATGGCCCGCGCAGGGTCGTTCGGCAGCCAGTAGGCCATCACGAACACGGTGGTGGACACCAGCCAGAGCGTGAGCACCCCCAGCAGCAACCGGCGGATGATGAAGCGGAACATCGTCGGACCTACTTTCCGGCCTTGGCGAAGACCCGCTCGCTGCCCGGGTCGAGAGCGTCGCGGACACCATCGCCCAGCAAGTTGAACGCCAGGGTGGTGAGGAGCAGCAGACCACCGGGCACGAACAAGTACCACGGGGCGAAGCGGTAGAACTGCGTCGACTCGCTGAGCATGCCGCCCCAGCTCGGGATACGGATATCGACGCCGGCGCCGAGGAAGGTCAGGGTCGACTCGAACACGATCGCCGTGGGGATGGTGAGCGACGCGATGACGATCACCGGGGCCAGCAGGTTCGGGAGGATGTCGATCACCATGATCCGGAGGGGGCCCGCACCCAGTGAGCGTGCCGCCTCGATGTACTCCTTCGCCTTGATGGAGATGACCTGCCCGCGCACGATCCGCGCCATGGCTGCGAAGGAGAAGAACGAGATGACGATGATCTCCATGGTCATGCTCGGCCCGATGGTGGCCGCCGCCACCAGCGCGACGATGAGGTAGGGGAAGGACAGCACGATCTCCAGGAACCGGGAGATCACGGAGTCGACCCAGCCGCCGGCGAAGCCGGCCAGCACACCGATGGTCACCCCGAACACGGTGGCCAGCAGGGTCGAGACGAGACCCACGAGCAACGAGATCCGGCCACCGTAGACCGCTCTGGAGAAGATGTCACGCCCCAGCTCATCGGTGCCCAGCAGGTGCTTCGCGCCGGGTCCGAGCGGGAGCCCGTCCGCGGTGAGGCCCGTGTTGGTGTTGGTCTGGGTGGGCGGATGGCCGAACCAGCCCGACAGCAGCGGAGCGAAGATCGCAGACAGGATTATCAGCAGGATCACGATGGCCGAGATGATGGCCGCCTTGTCCTTGCGCAGCCGGTACCAGGCCAGCTGCCAGGGGGTCTTCCCCTGGATCTGCTCCTCGGCGGCACCGATCGGTTGTGCGGCCGCTTGCAGGTCGGTGAGACTCATGGGGTTACCTCCGGGAGCGCCGGAGCGGTGGACTCCTGGCTGATGGCGGCGTGCTCGGTCGCCAGGTGCTCGCCCGGTTCGACGGGGAAGTGGCAGGCGGTCAGCTGGTCCGGGCGGCCCGCGTCATGCGCCAGAAGCACCGGTTCCTCATTGACGCAGCGTTCCTGGGCCTTCGGGCAGCGCGGATGAAAGCGGCACCCTGAAGGCGGGTTGATCGGAGACGGCACGTCCCCGAGCAGCACGATCCGCTCACGCCGCTCGGCCAGGTCGGGGTCCGCGACCGAGGCCGCCGAAAGCAGCGCGTTGGTGTACGGATGGCGGGGGTGCTCATAGACGTCCTCGGCATCGGCCCGCTCCGCCACACGCCCGAGATACATCACCGCGACCCGGTCACTGACATGCCGGACGATGGACAGGTCGTGGGCGATGAACACGTAGGTGAGGCCGAGCTCCTTCTGCAGATCGCTCAGCAGGTTGATCACCTGTGCCTGGATCGACACATCCAGCGCCGACACCGGCTCGTCACAGACGATCAGCTTCGGCTTGAGCGCCAGCGCCCGGGCCACCCCGATCCGCTGCCGCTGCCCACCGGAGAATTCCGCCGGGAACCGGTTGTAATGCTCGGGGTTCAGCCCCACCAGCTCCATCAGCTCCTGCACGCGCTTCTTACGATCCGCGCCATCGGCGATGCCGTGGATCGCGAACGGATCCCCGATGATCGACCCGACTCTGCGCCGCGGATTCAGCGACCCATACGGATCTTGGAAGATCATCTGCACATCGCGGCGGAAGGCCTTCAAGCCGCTCCGGGACAGCCGGGTGATGTCGGTGTCCTCGAACATGATCCGGCCTTTGGTCACCGAGTGCAGCCCGGTGATACAGCGGGCCAGCGTCGACTTGCCGCACCCGCTCTCCCCCACGATCCCGAGGGTCTCGCCCTGCCGGACCTCCAGGTCCACCCCGTCGACGGCGTGGACCTGGCCGATCTGACGCTGGAAGATGATGCCCTGCTTGATCGGGAAGTGCTTGTAGACGCCCTCGACCTTGACGAGAACGTCGTCAGTCCTGGTCATACGCCATCCGTTTCTACGATGGACCTTCCGGCCGCCTCACGGCGGATCTCCTCGGCCTCCGCGGAGATACCGATCGCCTCGTGCGGCAGCCAGCACGCCGAGGTGTGCGACCCGTCCCGCTCCCCGACGGTCGTCGACACGTCGAGCAACGGCGGTTCCTCGACCCGGCACCTGTCCATCGCGTACTCGCACCTTGGATGGAAGGAGCAACCCGCCGGGGGCCTGATGAGACTGGGCGGCTGACCGGGGATCGGCTTCAGCCGGCCCTTCGCTCCCGAGGAGCCGGGAACCGACTCCAGCAACCCCTTGGTGTACGGGTGGTGCTGCCGGTAGTAGAGCGTCCGCCGGTCGGCGTGCTCCACCGGCTTGCCGCCGTACATGACCACCACGTCGTCGGCCAGGTCGGCGATCACCCCCAGGTCATGCGTGATCATGATCAGCGCGGTGTCGAACTCGCGCTGCAGCCGCAGCATCAGATCGAGGATCTGCGCCTGCACGGTCGCGTCGAGCGCCGTGGTGGGCTCGTCGGCGATGACGAGCTTCGGCTGGAGGGCGAGCGCCATCGCGATCATCGCCCGCTGCCGCATCCCGCCGGAGAATTGGTGCGGATAGTCGTCGGCCCGGCGGTCGGGCTGCGGGATGCCGACCAGACCCAGCATCTCGACCGCCCGCTTGCGTGCCTGCGCCTTGGAGCTCTCGGGCCGGTGTGCCAGGATCATCTCCATGATCTGCCAGCCGACCTTGTAGAGCGGGTGCAGGCTGGACAGCGGATCCTGGAAGATCATCGCGATCTGGGAGCCGCGGATCCGGCGGAGCTGTTGCTCGTTCATGGCGAGCAGGTCCTGGCCCTCGAAGAGTGCCTGGCCAGAGACCCGGGCGCCCGGGTTGAGACCCATCAGCGTCTGCGTGCTGACGCTCTTGCCCGAGCCGGACTCACCCACGATCCCGAGCGTTCGACCGCTTTCGATGCTGAACGACATTCCGCGCACCGCCTGGACCACACCATCGGCGGTGGCGAAGGAGACCTTGAGATCCTTGACCTCGAGAAGGCTCATGTCCTCCCCCTTGACTGCTGAGAACTGTGCCCGCGCCGTAACCCTCTTCCGGCGCCGGCCGGACACTGCGCGGGCGGGAGCGCCAGATCCGACGCTCCCGCCCGCTTTTTCACTGGTTCTGCCTCAGGATTAGCTGAGCCAGATGTTGGTGTAGTCGTACAGCTGCGCGGTCATGTAGAACTGCGCGTTGTGCACCCGGGTCGACCGGGTCAGCGGCGTGAGCTGCTGCTGGAAGGGCACGAACGCCGCGTCCTTCA
>JAOPYO010000192.1 GCA_025964575.1 Actinomycetes bacterium | reverse complement strand
GCAGGGAGATGGAGGTGCTGGCGCTGATGGCGACCGGGGCCACCAATGATCGCATCGCCGATGAGCTCGTCATCGCCAACGGCACCGTGAAGTCGCACGTCAAGCGCATCCTGCGCAAGCTGTGCGTGGAGAACCGCGCGGAGGCCATCTCGCAGTACCTCCACGTGACGATCGGCGACGGCCAGTCCTAGGCGTACGCCCGCACCACCGCCCGGCCCCGTGCTCGTACGACGGGTTCGTCCGCCCGGGACACCTGCAGGCTGATGTCCGCGACGGCGACCCCGTCCTCCTCGCCGATCGCGACGATCTCCCCGGCGAGCCGGAGCACGTCACCCGGGAAGACCGGCGCGAGGAAGTGCACCTCGTACTCGCGCAGATGTTCCGCACCGACCCAGTCCGACAGCCAGCCGGCCAGCATGCCGGCCTGCATAAGGAGCGGTTCCTGGGACCGGGGCAGGGAGCGGCCGGGTCCGGGCTCAGTCCTCGCCCGGGATCGCGATCTCGGTGCGGTCGTCCATTTCGAGCACCGCTTCGGCGTAGCCGTGCACGTGGCGGGTCATCCGCCGTTCGGCCGCGTCGGGGTCCTGCGCCTCGATGGCCTCGGTGATCGTCTGGTGCGCGCGGGCCGTCGTACGCCGTACCTCGGAGTCCACGAACTGCTCGTTCTCTGTGGAGGTGTAGATCGCCCGGGACAGTGCGATCATGAGGCCGGCCAGTAGCTCGTTGTGGCTCGCGGTCGCGACGGCGACGTGCCAGTCCACGTTGGCCTGCAGGAACTGCGCGAGCGTTCCGCTCTCGTCGGCGATCGCCTTGTTCGCGTCCTCAAGCCGGGCGAGATCCTTCTCCGTCCGGTGCTGCGCGGCGAGGCCGGCGCAGAACGGCTCGATGGCCTCGCGTGTTTCGAGCAGGGCGGCCAGCCTTATCTGCTGGCCCCGGATCAGCAGGCTCACCGAGCTCGCGACCGAGTCCTTGTCGGGCCGTTGCACGAAGGCGCCGCCGGCGCGACCGGTCTTGATCTTGACCAGTCCTTGGACTTCGAGGATACGCAGCGCTTCACGGACCGTGGCGCGGCTCATCTGGGTCTGGACCACGAGCTCGCGCTCAGGAGGCAGCGCGACCCCCTCGACGAATTCGCCGGTGAGAATCCGTTCCCTAAGCTCGTTGGCGAGCACGTCGGACGCCTTGGGCACCTCCATGGGAGATAGTCGTATCGCCGACCGGCTGATCCTCGGTTCGGGAGTGCGTCCGGCGGCCATGTAGTTCTCCCAGCAGATGCTCTATGGGTCTGACCTAAGTTACCATTCAAAGCATCGATGCGTACAAACAGTAGTCGTCGCACATATCAGAGGCACGGTATGTGGCTGATGTTGGCCGAGGATCAGCCGATCAGTCCAGCGTTCCGGTCAGTTCGTTCCTGGCGATCGAGCACGCGGCGGTCGAGCACGCGGCGGTCGAGCGGGCGTCGGACAGTGCGCTCACCGTGCACGGCTCCATCGGATTCACCTGCGAGCACGTTCTCCAGATGTACGACGAGCGGACCAGCCGAACAAGAACTTGTTCGGTTGTCCCGAGCCGTGGAATGAGCGGATCGCCACAGCCCTGCCACTGCTTCCGGCGACGTTAGGCGGGCGTCCGGATCGTCACCGGCAACCTGCACGCCTCAGAGGAGATCTACTCCGCGAACCCGCTCGCCGGCTCGGCCGAATCCCTCTCCGGGGAGAGGGAGATGCTCCCTTCGAGAGATGCGCTGCGTCGAATGGTTAGACCATGATGTGTGGCACAGGTCATACCGGGCGGCGGGAAAGGCGTTTCGCGAGTCGGTCGGGGTTCTGCGCGTTGGCCGCAGCTCCGCGATGATTCCCGATCCTCTGATCGCGCATTCGAACTGTTCCCGCCGATAGCGGAGATTGCAGGTAGGGGCGGCCGACCGGTTGTGGCAGTTCGAAAGTCAGACGTCGGCTGAAGGCACCGGCGTGAGTTATCGAGCAGTCCTGTTAATCCGATGCCTGACCGGAGCCTTCTGAAGGACGCTCCACGAATCAGTAGGGGAAGATGTGACGAGCAAGGCGCTACCGGCGATCGCCGCGCTGCTGATCGGCGGGCTCACCGCGGCCTGCGGGGGGTCCGGCGGCAGTTCCTCCGGGGACGCCAAGACCATCAAGGTGGCGATCATCCCACCGTCCAGTGGCGCGCTGGCCCAGTACGGTTCCGACGCGGCGAAGGGCTGGCAGTACGCCGTCGACGAGGTGAACTCCCAGGGCGGCGTCAACGGCAAGAAGGTGGAGCTCATCAAGATGAGCACCGACGGTACCCCCGCGACGACGCTGCGCACGGCACGCGAGGCGGTGACGCAGCGGGGCGCCGCCTTCATCGGCGCGGTGATGACGTCGACCGAGAACGGCGCCCTCAACAAGCAGCTCAAGGGGCTCAACGCGCTCTCGTTCAACAGCCTCGGCAAGGACGACGCGCTCACCGGCAAGGACTGCACGGCCAACTCCTTCCGGGTCGTGCAGACCAACACCATGGACATCAACGGGCTGGCCGCGACGCTGAAGACGCTGCCCGGCCAGAAATGGGCGGTCCAGGCCGTCGACTACTCGGGCGGCCACAACACGGCCCAGGTGTTCAAGGCGGCCGCGGCGAAGGCGGGCAAACAGATCGTTCTGGAACAGTTCGCCCCGCTGGGTACCTCCGATTTCGGCTCGTACATCACCAAGCTGAAGGCCAGCGGGGCGGACGCGCTGTTCGCGGCGGAGTACGGCGCCGACGGTGTCGCATTCGTCAACCAGGCCGCTCAGTTCAAGCTGACCGACCAGATCAAGACCGTGCTCGGCTTCAACATGGTCTCCGAACCGCTGTTCCCGGTGCTGGGCAACAAGATCGTCGGTTTCTACAACAACGTCGGGTACGACGTCGGCGGGGACAACGCGCTGAACAAGCAGTTCGTCCAGGGGTTCCAGCAGAAGTACGGCGCCCGTCCCTACTACGTCGAGGCCGACTCGTATCTGGCGGCGCAGACCCTCTTCGCGGGCATCCGCAAGGCCGGCAGCGCCGACCCCGCCAAGGTACGGAGCGCGCTCGGCGACCTCACCTTCGACAGTATCGACGGCAAGGTCACCATGCGGGGCACCGACCATCAGCTGCTGCGGTCGTCCTACCTGGGACAGGTCGTGCAGAGCAGCGGCCTTGCCTTCAAGATCGTCGCGCAGGCGGAGGCACCGCAGACCAGCCCGCAGCCCGACCCCGCCTGCAAGCTGTAACGCGGACGTCGAACGGATCGCCGTGAACTTCGCTCAGCTGCTCAACGGGATCGCCTACGGGTCCTTGCTGATGATCCTCAGCTCGGGACTGGCCATGATCTACGGACTGCGAGGGGTGACCAACTTCTCGCATGGAGCCCTGTACATGACGGGCGCCTACCTGGCCTACAGCGTCAGCTCCCACTACTCGTTCTGGCTGGCGCTGTTCGTTTCGCCGCTGTGCCTCGCCGGCGTCGGGGCGGTGCTGGAGCTGGTGTTCTTCCGCCGGCTCCAGCACCGCTCGCACATCGAGGTCGGCCTGGTGACCTTCGGCATCGCCTTGGTGCTGGAACGCGTCATCGTGCTGATCTGGGGTGAGCGGACGCACGCCGTGTCCGCTCCCAACGGGCTGGACGGCACCACGTCAGTGCTCGGCGTGGACTACCCCACCTACCGGCTGCTCATCATCGGGATCGCGCTGCTGATGGCGGTGGTCCTGGCCTGGTGGTTGCGGTCGAGCCGGGTGGGGCTGCACATCCGGGCCGCGAGCCAGGATGTGGAGACCTCGTCGATCCTTGGGATCAACGTCGACCGGGTCAGTCTCATCGTGGTCTGCCTCGGCGCGGCCCTGGCCGGCCTGGCGGGCACGCTGGCCGCCCCCTATGTCTCGGTCGACCCAGGAATGGGCGTCGCGATCCTGATCAGCGCGCTCATCGTCGTGGTCATCGGTGGGGCGGGCAGCATCGCCGGCGCGATGACCGCCGGGATGGCCCTCGGCATCCTCCAGACGACGGGCTCGGTGTGGTCGCCCAGCCTGTCGGTGCTCATTCCGTACGCCGCCCTGGTGGTCGTGCTCTTGTGGCGGCCCGCCGGGCTCGCCGGGAAGCGAGGCTGACATGGACGCAACGACCACAGAGCCGGAGGTCGTGGCCGCCGTGGTGCCGGAAAGCCGGGCCACCGCGCCCGGGATCGGCCTCACCCGCGGGCTCCTGGCCCGCGGGGCGGCCGTCGCATTCGTCACCCTGCTCGCCGGTCTCGCGGTGCCCTATCTCGCCCCTGACCGGTACGTCATGGGCCTGCTGCTCGACGGGATCATCTTGTCTCTGCTCGCGCTCGGGGTGGGATTCCTGGCGCGGCATCTCGGTCTGATCAGCCTCGGGCACACGGCCTTCTTCGGAGGCGCCGCGTACGCGCTCGCGATCGCGACCGCGCAGTGGGGGTGGGGACCCCTGCCCGCCGCCGTGTTCGGCTTCGCGGTGGGCACCGCGCTCGCTGCGCTGATGGGGTTCCTGGTCGTCCGGGCCTCCGGGATGGGCTTCCTCATGCTCACCCTGGCGCTCGGGCAGGCCCTTTACCAGCTGTGCGTCCAGACGTCCGCGCGACCGTACACCGGCGCCTACGACGGTCTGCAGGTCCCGTACGGCTCGACCGAGACGTTCCTCGGCATGAGGAGCGACGACCTCATGAACGCGGCGTCGTTCTGGCCGGTGGTGTGGGTCTCGCTGATCGTGGTGAGCCTCGTCCTCTGGCTGATCGGCAGGGCCCGGTTCGGCGCGATCCTGCACGGTGTCCGTGACAACGAGGAGCGGATGCGCTTCTCCGGCTTCAACACCTTCTTGCCGCGGTTCGCGGCGTTCGTGGTGTCGGGAGCGGTCGCCTCCCTCGGAGGAGTGCTCTTCACGCTCAACGCGAGCTATGTCTCCCCGGACCTGCTGAGCTTCCTGAACGCCGGCGATTCCCTGATCGCCGTGATCGTGGGCGGCTTCGGCACCCTGATCGGCCCGATCGCCGGGGCACTGCTCTTCGTCTACGCACAGGCGAAGTTCAACACCTCCGGCAACCTCGGCCTCTTCACGGGTATCGCGCTGGTCCTCGTGCTGGTGTTCCTGCGCGGTGGAGTCACCGGCGGCATCGTCCTGCTGAGTGCCAGGATCCGTTCCGCACTACGGAAGAGAGGTCGCAGATGAGCCTGTTCGAAGCCTCCGGCATCTGCGTGCGCTACGGCGCCGTGCGCGCGCTGGATGATGTGCACATCGCGCTGGAACCAGGCGTACTGCACGGTGTGATCGGGCCGAACGGAGCCGGGAAGTCCACCTTCATCGACGCGCTCTCCGGCCGGGTGCGGCTGTCCTCGGGCCGGGTCACGCTCGACGGGCGGGACATCACCGCCAGGTCCGCCGGCTGGCGGCGCCACCACGGTGTGTCCCGTTCCTTCCAGAAGACCAGCGTCTTCGCGTCGATGACGGTGCGCGCCCAGCTGGACCTGGTAGCCCACCGCAACCGCGCCGACGACGTTCCGGCGATCGTCGAGGCGCTGGAACTGGAACTGGTCCTGGACCGGGTCTGCGGCGAGATCGCGTACGGCACGCAGCGCAGCGTCGATCTCGCCTTGGCGCTGATCGGCGGCCCGCAGGTCGTGCTGCTGGACGAGCCGTGTGCGGGGCTGGTCGCCGACGAGTCGGTACGCCTGCTCGACCACGTCCGGGACATCTGCCGGCGGCACAAGGTCGCGGCGATCCTCGTGGAGCACGACGTGGACGGTGTCTTCCGGGTCTGCGACGAGATCACGGTGCTCAACCTGGGCACGGTGCTGGCGCGGGGAGCTCCCGCCGAGGTACGCGGCGACGAGGCGGTCATCCGGGCCTACCTGGGGAGTGCGGCATGACCGGGGTGCTGGAGTTCAAGGGTGTGCATGCCTCCTACGGGGGCGCGGTGGTGCTCCAGGACGTCTCGTTCACCGTCGAGGAGGGGCAGACCGTGGGGCTGGTGGGCCGAAACGGCGCGGGCAAGACCACCGCCCTGATGTCGGTGTACGGAGTACCGACCGTCACGGGTGAGATCCTCGTTGACGGCGTGGCACTGGGGCGCAAGCGTTACGACCCGGCGTCGCGCGGGATCAGCCTGGTCCCGCAGGGCAAGCGGATCTTCGGCAACCTGACGGTGCAGGAGAACATCCTGCTGGGCGCGGCCTCCGGCAGGAAGGGACAGTGGACGGTCGACGCCGTCTATGAGCTGTTCCCGAACCTGGCCCGGGGTGCGAAGCGGCCGGGCACCGCGCTCAGCGGCGGTGAGCAGCAGATGCTCGCGATCGCCCGCGCCCTGATGGCGGAGCCGAAACTGCTGATGCTCGACGAGCCCACGGAAGGGCTCGCGCCCGTGGTGATAGACGAGCTGATCGAGGTCCTGCGGAAGATCCGCGAACAGGGGACCGCCCTGCTTCTGGTGGAACAGCACGTGGGGATGGTCCGCAGGCTCGCGGACAGCTTTCTCGCCCTGCGCAAGGGCGAGCTCGTCGGCAGCGGTCCGGTCGCCGAACTGGAGTTGCGAGCCGTCCAGGAGCTGATCGCACTATGAGACCCACGAAACATCTGAGCAGGGGGAGGACCCCATGTACGGGTTGACCGTCTTCAGCGCAGGACACGGTCCGGAGCGTTTCCGGCGCGCCGCGGATGTCGCGGTCCGTGCGGAGCGGGCCGGCTTCGCGGCGGTCTGGACAGGTGAGCTCTACAACCGGTCAGCGACGATCCCGCTCGCGGTGATGGCATCCGCCACCGAACGGGTGCGGCTCGGTTCCAACATCGCCTACGGCGTCGGCCGGACCCCGCTCGTGTGGGCGGCCGAGGCCCGCGACCTCGACGAGCTCTCGGGCGGCCGGTTGACCCTCGGGCTGGGCAACGGCACGCCCGGGATGATGGAGAACTGGCACGGCGTCAGCGGGGCGGCGCCCGCCGCTCGCATGGAAGAACTCGTGACCGTACTGCGGAAGCTATGGCGTCTGCACGAGGGCCCGGTGGACCACGACGGTCGGTTCTACCGGGTCCACCTGCGGCCGACCGCCGACACTCCACCGCCCATACAGGACCGGCTGCCCATCTGGACGGCGGGGGTGAACAGCCGGATGGTCCGGGTGGCCGGGAAGGTGGCCGACGGACTCGTCGGACATCCCATGCAGACGGCCGCCTACCTCGACGAGGTCATCCGGCCCGACCTCGCCGCCGGGATCACCGAGGCGGGGCGGGAACCCTCGGACGTGGCGCTGATGGGCATTCTCATGTGCGCGATCGACGCGGACGAGGAGGCCGCCCGCCGCCGGATCGCCCACTCGATCGCGCAGTACGCGGCGTCCCGGGTCTACGACCGGCTGTTCGCACTGCACGGCTGGTCGCAGGCACAGGATCGGATTCGGCAGGCGGCGCGCGACCGGGACGAGCAGGCGATGACCGCCGCAGTCCCCGACGCCGCGATCGACGCTGTCGGGGTGGCGTGCCGGCCGGGTGAGCTCGCGGCCCGGGTCGCGGAACACGCCGCTGAGTACGACCACCTCAACCTGGTCGTTCCGCCGTGGGGTCTCACGCCCGACGAAGCGGAGGATGCCACCCTCACCGTGCTCGGCGAGATGCGGGACGTCCTGCGGAGCCGGGACCCGGCGCCCAGCGGTACGCTCTGATAGGTCCATCCAGGGCCAGGCACGTCACCGCAGAGCCGAGCGTCAAGGCACGTCGAAACCTGCCCTGTCACGGCCGGCGTCCCGACCCAGGGTCTGAGCCGGCTCGTACAACCCGAGGCCATGCGAGAGAAGACTCAGCAGCAAGGCCTCGACGTCGACACCTTGTACCCTTCGCCCGGGCCAGTAAGACAGCGAGAAGATCATGCCCAGACTCGCCTGTGTCACCGCTGCCACGGTCGGCTGGTCGAGCGCGGGGAACCGGCGCCCGAAGAGTGACTCCCACCGGTCCGTGTACAGGCTGCGCCGGAGATCGAACCGACGCTTCCACGGTTCGGCCAGCGAGCGCACCTCACGCTGGTAGAGATTGATCAGGTGGCGATGGCCGACGGCGAAGTCGACGTGGTGCCGTAAGGCGCGCTGCAGATCGAGCGCTGGATCGTCGTGCACTGGCACGGTCGCGCTGATCAGCTCATCCATGGCCTCGTTCAGGAGCGTGGCAAGGATCTCGTCCTTGCCGGAGAAATGGCGGTACAGCGCAGGTCCGCTCAGACCGGCGCGCGCTCCGAGCTCATCGACGCCCACGCCGTGGAACCCCTTCTCGTAGAAGGCCTCGGCTGCCGCATCGAGAATCGCCCGGTCCCTGCTCATCCGCCGAAGATAGCCGTGGTGAACGATCGTTATCAAGATGCGTCACCGCTCCTCGGCCCCTCCGGTCTTGCCTAAAGGGTCTGACCATTGTATTTTGAGGCCAAATAGCAAGAGCCTCATCACACTTGGCACAGTACGACGGCAACGAGCGGGTACTCATGGCAATGGCTACGGTGAACCACCGGTACTCCAAGGACCAGATCGAGGCGTTCTACGCCGAGGGTCTCTGGCGCGACTACTCGATGTTCGACGCGCTGG
>JAOPYO010000165.1 GCA_025964575.1 Actinomycetes bacterium | reverse complement strand
TCGTCGTAGGCCGACTGGAAGTACGGCCCCTCGAAGGAAGGGGCGTCGCTGTGGATACCGATCCAGGCCAGCGCGGAGATGATTCCCTCGGTCCACTCGGGGCGGTTGCGCGCCGCGTCGGTGTCCTCGATCCGCAGCACGAACGTCCCGCCGGCCTGCTCGGCGAGCGCCCAGTTGAACAGCGCGGACCGGGCACCTCCGACATGGAACATGCCGGTCGGGGACGGTGCGAAACGTACTCGGATCGAAGAGGAAGACATGGCCCCAAGCCTACGGGGTCAGGGCGTCCAGTCCGGATCGCGCCCGGCCAGGCCGAGGGCCCGGTCGAACGGGGCGGCCGAGGTGGGCACCCGGACCTCGGGGCCGAAGACCTTGTACTTCCGGGCGGTCTCCACCATGCCGCTCACCCGGTCGAAGATCGCCTTCTGCAGATCGTCATCGAGGTTCGGCTTCTGTCCGGTGGCGACGGCCAGATCCCAGCCATGGAAGATCCACTCAACGAAGAGGATCCCGCCGACGAATGGGGCGGGCATCTGCCCGGCTCCGGACATACCGGTCTGGCCCTCCCAGGCGGCCGGGTCGGTCCACGCCTCGGCGGTGGCGCCCGACCGTACGGCGTAGTTCTCCGCCCAGCCCGGATCGACGGTGAAGTCGTGATCATCAGCCGGCCCCTCGATCGGCTCCTTGCGCGCCGCCAGGACGCCGCGATGGCCGGTCCACAGGATCAGATGGTTGAGCACCCCCCTGACGTCGTATTCGGTGCAGGGCGTGGGGCTGTCCAGCCGGCCTGGCCCGATCCCCCGCACGACCGAGATGGCCGTGCTGGACGCCTTCGTCATCAATAGCCGCAGTTCCATGCGGCCCACGGTACGGAGCCGCGCTCAGGACGTATTGAACAAACGCGACACGGTTAACCTGGGGAGCATGGCTGGTTCGATCCCCCCGGGCACCAGGGGCATCCTGGACGCCCGAACGGCGCTGGAACGGTTTCAGCTCAGCCGCCGACCACCCGCACCCGGCCTGGTGCCCTTCGTGGACCACTGCTGGATGCTCACCTGGAACCTTGAGGAGCCCCATCGGCAGCGGGTCCTCACCCACCCGGCGGTGCATCTGACCTTCACGACGTATGAACGGGGTCCCGGCCGGGCCCGGATCGCCGGAGTGGTGCGCGGGGAGTTCACCGAGGAGATCTCCGGCATCGGACGGGTCGTCGGCGTACGTTTCCGACCGGGCGGCTTCCGGCCCTTTCTGGGCGCCCCGGTCTCGACGATCACCGATCGGTTCCCCGGCGTCGATGAGGTCTTCGGTGCCGAGAGCCTGGCCGTGGCGGAGGAGATCTTCACCATCCCCGAGGCCACCGACGCCATCGCCCTGCTGGAGGAGTTTCTGCAGGCCCGGGCGCCCGCACCGGATCCGGTCGTCGACGAGGTCGCCGGCATGGTGGCACGGATCGCCGCCGACTCGTCGATCATCCGGGTGGGTGAGCTCGCTCAGCTCCTGGACGTGCCGCCCCGGCGGCTGCAGCGGCTTTTCAACGAGTACGTCGGTGTCGGGCCGAAGTGGGTGATCCGCCGTTATCGGATGCACGAGGCCGCCGAGCGGGCGGCCGAGTCGGCCACCCGGGGCACCTGCATCGACTGGGCCGGGCTCGCCGCCGAGCTCGGGTACGCCGACCAGGCCCATTTCACCCGAGACTTCACCGCCACCGTCGGTCGGTCACCCGCGCAGTACGCGCGTATGGTCTCCGCATGACTGGTCTCCGCATGACCTTGCAGGAGTTCCGGGAGGTGGCGGCCGAGCGGCTGCGCGACTTTCCGTACACCACCATGGACGACGCGCCGGGAATGCGGCGGGCGGGGGTCGTGCTGTGCGTCGTGGAACATGACGGAACCCCCTGCGTGATCGTGATCAGGCGGGCGTACCGCGGCCGCAACGCGGGCCAGTGGGGGCTACCCGGCGGACGGCTGGACGACGGGGAGACCCCGGTCCAGACGGCGTTGCGGGAACTGCATGAGGAGATCGGCCTGCGGGTGGGCCCGGCGGAGGTCCTGGGTCGCCTGGATGACTTCCCTGCCGCCTCCGGGTTCGCTATCACCCCGATCGTGGTGGCCCCGGACGATCCGGGACCGATCCGCCCCAATCATGAGGTTCATTCGGTTCATCAGGTGGAACTCAGCCGGCTCGCCGCCGACGACACCCCCCGCTGGGTCCCCCAGCAGGACGGCACCCGGCTTCTTCAGCTACGGCTCCGCGACGACATGGTCATCCACGCCCCTACCGGCGCGATGCTCTGGCAGTTCCGCGAAGTCGTCCTGCTCGGCCGGCACGCCCGCGTCGCCGAATTCCTGCAGCCGGACTGGACCCACAGGTAGGGCGTATGCGGCCTCTTATGGTCACCACGCCGCTTCCACCCCGTCCTCGGCCACCTGGCAGCTCCGCCCGGCGCAGCCCCGCAGTTGCTGGAGACGGGCCGACAGGCCGGCCACCAGCAGCGGGTTGCCCGCCGCGATGTTGTGCAGCTCGTAGGGGTCCGCCACGACGTCGTACAACTCGCGTTCGCCGGTGTCGTACTCGGTATAGAGGTAGCGTCTCGTGCGCAGAGCGACGAAGGGCGCCAGGTAGGCCTTGCTCCGGGCTCCTGCCCGGACCAGCTCCGGCGGCTCGAGTGTGCCGTCCCCTGCCGTCTGCGGTCCGTGCGGGTGAGTGCCCCGGGCCTTGGCATGTTCGAGAAGGAGCACCTGCCGCCAGTTCTTCGGCGGCGGCCCGCTCAGTACGGGCCGGAGCGAACGCCCGTCGACGAACGGAGCCGTCTTCGCACCCGCGAGATCGGCCAGCAACGGCGCGATGTCGATGTTGGCGGCGAGCGCGTCGACGGTCCGCCCGGCCGGAATGCCGGGCCCGCGGATGACGAAGGGGACGCGCACGTCCTCCTCATAGGCGGTGTTCTTGCCCGGGGGCAGCCGATGCTGACCCATATGGAAGCCGTTGTCGGAGGTGAAGATGAAATAGGTGTCGGCGAGCTTGCCGGTGTCCTTCAGGCTCTGTACGAGGGCACCGATCATGTCGTCGACCGACTGCATTGATTGCAGCCGCTTTCGGTACAGCGCGTCCCACTCGCGAGCCTCCTTGGGCGTGACCGGGGGCAGCCGCTGGAGCTCGGCCGGCTTTCCGGTCATGTCGGGCTCGCTGTACGAGGGCGTTCTCGGTGCCCTGACTCCGGCGAACAACCCCCGGTGCCGGGGCGCGGGGATGGCGGGGATGTGCGGGTTGTACGGGGCGACATAGGCCATGAACGGCCGTGCGTCCTTCGCTGCGAGAAAGTTGCTGACCTTTCTGGTCAGCACGTCGGTGAGGTACGTGGCCGGGGACGGCTTCTGATGTGTCAGCCGTCCGTCCTCGTTCAGCGTGTAGTCGAACTGGCTATAGGGATACCCCGCAGCCGGGCTGACCCAGGTGTTCCATCCGGGCGGCACGTACGTCTTCTTGACCGGTGCCTGTTCCGGGTAGCCGTTGAGGTACTTGCCGAACAGCCCGGTCCGGTAGCCCGCTCCCTGCAGCCAGGTCGCGAGCGTCGACTGCTCCCGGCCGAGTTTCTGGAACATGTAGAACCCGCCGTTCGGCGCGTTGTTGGTCCAGACGCCGGTGTTGTGGGCGTACTGCCCCCGCAGCGTCGACGCCCGCGACGGACAGCACCACGCCAGGCTGACGTAGTAGCGCGACAGCGTGGTGCCCTGGTCGGTCAGCAGCGCCTTGAGTTTGGGCATGTACGCGATCGCCGAGCTATCGAGATCATCGGTGAGCAGGAACACGAAGTTAGGACGCGCATGGGGTCCGGAGCCGCCGCCACGCGCCGAGGACGTACAACCAGACAACAGCGCCACGGCGAGGAGCACGACAGCGAGACCGGCGTGGGAACGCTTGCCCACGAAAGGATTACCCCCGAAATATCTGCGGCGAGCCTATCGGCTGGCCTTGGGACGGAAAAGCCTGCGCTGCCGGGGCTCTGGCGCGACAAGGGCCGGTGCCGCCGGCCTCTGTTTGAGGGCCGCGGCCACGGCGAGCACGGCGACGGCACCCGCTCTGCTGACATCTTTCGCGTTCGGCTCCTTGTCGAATTCGCCGGCCGGCTCGTAGCGCAGGTCCGCCACATCTCCCACGACTTCCACGCCGGCATCGAGGAGATCTCTGACGTCCTCCCGGCTCCACCGCGCGACACGGGGTCGCCAGGATTCCGGGATGACATTCTTGGGACCGCGCTGGTCGCGGGTGAGGAATCCGTCGTTGACGACGGTGTCCCTGACGCGAGCCGCCTCTTCCCGGCTCCAGCTCGCCTGCGACATGGCGTAGTTCAGCGAGCCGAGCATGATCGTCTCGTCCGCGGTCAGCCCGGCATGAGTGCGCTTGCCCAGCACCTCCGTGGACGGGCGGGCGGCTGCGTCGGCGAGCCCGGCCGCCTGGGTGAAACGTGACCACAACAGCTGCGGCGGCGAGCCGGAATTGGTCACCACCCGAACCCGGTCAGGCCCGGCCTCCGTAGCCCAGCGCCGGACGAGCCGGCCGAGGGCGAAGGCACGCCACAGATGCAGCTCACGATCCCGTTCGACCTCGTCGGGGCGGTCCCGCTGAGCAGCCAATACCTGGAGATAGTCATCGAAGGTGCCCGCCCGCCCATTACGGATGTGCTGCTGCCACAGCGAGGGCAGCGACCGGCCCAGACTGCGGGCCGTCACCAGAATATCCAGGTCGGGCACTTCGAGCGTGTCGAGCAGTCGCCGGATCGCCGGGGTGCGGATGACGGCGAGAGCCTCGGCGGACAGCAGGACAGTGCCGGGCCATTCACGAACCCGCTCGGACAGATGATCCCAGCCCTCCCTCAGCTCGGCCGAGCGAGCCTCGCCCACCCAGGGGAACTCGGTGCCGAGCAGCCCGTACATCGCGTGCTCATGGTTCTCGATGGTTCCTGGCCGGGGCACCTCTGCCTGAAGCGGATAGAGCACGCCCGCTTCGGCCAGTTCGGCCGTGCAGTGGCCGAGGACCTCCTGCAAGTATGTCGTCCCCGACTTCTGCAGGCCAATATGCAAAATGATCTTAGTGGCGATCGGGCACCCCGAAAAGGTAAGGAGAAGGTTAAGGAAGCCCAGAGTTTAGAGGCCCGGGAGTCCCGTTTGTCCCTGTGTGACCAACATTCACAGTGAACGTTTAACCTTTCCCTAACCTGCCTGAACAGCACTTTAATTCAGGTGGTCGAAATGGTGACATGAAGGCGAACGGCTGGTTCAGAAAGTGCCGCCGTCACGGCTGCCGCCAGTCACCAGAGCGACGCGTTCATGAGGTCTCCCTCAAGAGCCAGGATCGGGCCCGCGCGATGTGTTCCTCGGTCAGCCCGATGAGAGGATCGATCGCTACCAGGAGATGCGCGCCGATTCCGGCTTCGGCCTGCAGGCAGCCGGTGACGTCGGGCTCGTCCTCGAACCAGACGAACGGGGTCTCCCCCGCCCATTCGGCGACGTGCTTGACCTTCCAGGCCCCCAGTGACAGCTCCGAGTCGTACGGCCGCTGCGGTATGGGCACGAACGGCAGCTCCGGCAGACCCACCCAGGGCGCGATCCACTCGTTGGCGTTCTCGCACCAGTAACTCGCCCACACCAGCTCGGCGCCGGTCTCGGCGCAGAGCTCGCGCAGCATCGGCCCATGCGCGGCGTTCAGCCAGAGGCGGTAGGTGAATCCGTTGGGCGAAGCCCGATGTCGGCGGTAGCCGCGCCCGGCCCGCTTGGTCGGATTCAGTACCCCGTCGACATCCAGCAGCACGACCGGCGAGCCTGTTCCCATCTCCGGAACGTACGACATGGACCGGGCGTCTGGAAACGGGATGGCCCCGTGAATGTGCGCGACGTCAGGTGAGTTCTCGGCGGCGGGCCTGTGCGCGGTAGTGGTCGAGGACGTCCTGGCGCAGCAGATAGCCGAACCCGGACCGTTCGAGCCGCAGTGCAAGCCCTTCGGCATCGGTGCTGAGCACCTTGGCCGCATGCTCCAGGTTCCAGCCGCTGGCCGCCAGCCGGGTCAGCAGATGGCCCCGCCGGACCTGCCCCTGCGACAGCCGGAAGGTCTTCAGATAGGCGAGCCGTCCCGCTTCATCGACGATCGCCTCACCGAGATGGCTCTCGTCGTGCAGCCGGAACGACGGCAGGAACCGCCGCAGCCTGAACCGGCCGAGCCGGTAGACCTCGTCAAAGGTGTAGTCGTCGGCGCCCAGCAGTCCCCCGGCCATGACGATGTCGTGGAACTCCGCCCATTCGTCCATCCGCCTGGCCACCTGTGCCCGCAGGTCGGCGAGGGACCGTACCTCGGCGTCGGCGATCCGGGCGGTGGCGAAGTCCCGGGCCGGCATCAGCGCGCCGTATTGGTAGATCAGCTCCCCGTACAGATCCTGTACGAGCGTCGCGTGCAGCGCCCGGTAGTCCTCGGGATGCGGGACGACGAACGCGCTGGCCAGCGCGTCGGAGACATAGACGAGCACGCCGCACTGACCGGGATGGATCTCGAAGATGCGCAGCGCGTCGTCCAGTCCCCGCACCTGGTAGCCATCGTAGGACTCCTCGCAGCGCGGCGAGAGACCGTGCCGCAGGGCCCGTTGCGACCACTCGTCCCAGGCGAGTTCGGGGCCGCCGAAATGCAGCGCTAGATAGCCCTCCAGCGCCAGGTGCAACGGCAGGAACCGCAGCCGGTCGTTTCCCTCCTTGCGGGCGACTCTGCGGGCCATCCCGCGCCGGAGGCGCAGCGGCACACCACGGACGACGGTGTCCTTCTCAGAGAGCCCTTCGGAGCCCAGTTGGGTGCCGTACGCCGCGGCGGGAGTGCCGTCACCGGTCCAGGTCGCCACGAACGCGTGCGGCACGTACGAGATGTACGACACCCGCGGTTCGACCGAGACGATCGAGAGCTCCTCGCCGTACAACTGCGCGTTGAGCCGTAGATCCTCGATCGGCTGCTCACGTACGAGGGGGACCAGCCGGACCGAGCCCCACGTCTGGTCCGGGCCGGTGGTCAGCCCGGCCAGATCGAGTCCGTTCACGAGTCCTTCTCCAAGAATGTGCCGACCCGATCGGCCAGGTGGGTCTGCAGTTCGGCCAGGCCCGTCCGGCCCTCGGCGAACTGGGCCAGCTCGACCAACGCGGGCAGGTCCTCGGCGTCGCGGATACCCGCGGCCGGTACGGACGGGGAGAGCCGGCGCACGTCGAAGTCGGCGGCGTCGTACACGGGGTTGAGGTGAACGATGCTCACCCGCCGGTCGGGGTCCAGCCGGGTCCGCCAGACCCTGAGCACCTCGCCGGCCAGGCCGGCCGGGGCGTTGTCCCAGCCGTCGGAGACGATGACGAGCCGCTCGGGCTCGGTCCCCAGGGCATCCATGATTCGCTTCCCGAGCGGCGTCGGGCCGTACGGATAGAGCAGCAGTTCGTCGCACCTCCCGGAGAGCCACAGCCCCCTGTAGTCACCGGCAAGCGCCTCGAGAAGATAGTGGCAGGCCACCGCCACCGCGAGGGGGCGCCGCCGCTTCGTCACCGAGCCGAAGGCGGAGAAGCTGTCGTCGAGGACCGCGGTGACCCTGCCCCAGGTGCCCGCCTGCCGTCCGGCCGCCCGGTCTGCCGCCGCCCGTAGCGCCTCGGTGAGTTCGGTACGCCGCTTCGCCCGATCGTCCAGGGACAACCCCAGGACATAAGAGGCCAGCCGGGTCAGCGGCATCCCGGTGAGGTCACGCTCGATCGTCTTCGTCTGGTGCCCGCGGCTCGTCTCCTGCAGGCGCAGCGTCTCCAGCCGGGTGAGCCGCGGCGCGATCCGCTCCAGGAACGCGCCCCGGTCGATGCCGTGTTTTGCCGCGAACCCCTCGGCCACCGTGTAAGGCAACTGGTAGATCGCGGCGGCCTCGTAGTGGGCCCGTCGCCAGGTCTCCAGCAGCGGTGTCGCGAAGACCTTCCGGCCGCTCGGCGCGAACAGGAACGGGCCCAGCTCGCCATCCAAGGCCAGATGCGCGTGGCGGGCCGCGTTCTTGACCGCACCGCGGTACTTGACCGCGTCGAAGGCCGGGTCCGGGCGGGCCGCCAGCCAGTCCCGCATGATCGCCCGGGTCCGCCGGTTGTTGACCTTGGCCTTCCGCAGCTCACGGAACAACCCGTACACCCGCTGTGGGGGCAGCAACGCGAGCCTTCGCGCGATCAGCCGCCCCTCGACGGCCTGCCGCACACCGGTCATCAGCAGGTTCTTCGCGATCCGTACGGCGTTGTGGTCGTTGATGTCCAGCGCGAGAGTCGCGGCGTAGAGGCCGCGGTAGTTCTCCACCATGTACAGATGCAGAAAGTCCAGGGACAGCCGCTGCTCGTCCTCGCCGGAGTGGAACTCCCGCTGCCCCGTGGACGTGATCGCCGCGTTGACGAACATGAGGACGTCCTCGCAGGCGATCAGGTCAGCGAGGGTCTCCATCGCGCTCCTCTTGAAGTATGGGGCCGGCCGGGGAATGGGGGCACGAGCGGCGAATGATCGCTTAACAGGCGGTTTCCGGAAGTCGCACCAGAGTCCCGCGGCCGGCTCCCGCACAGTAACACCGGAGATCTTCGGCAGTCCTCTCCATTTCCCGGTGCCGCCGGAGTGGGCCCAGACTGGGACCGTGAGCGACAAGATCAGGCGCCTGAGAGCCCGTGCCCAGCTGCTGCACCGCCCGCAGGGCGGCGGCGTAGTGGAGGTCGTCCGGCATCTGCTCGCCGTGCAGGCCCAGGACATCGCCTCGTTCCCGCTGGCGTTGCGGGCACGCGTGGCCGATCTGACGGCCGCTGACGTGACGGCCGCGCGGCACGCGCGCGAGATCGTCCGCTGCTGGGGACCGCGCGGCACCCTCCACCTCATCGCGGCGGAGGACCTGCCCTGGCTGTTCCCGCTGGTCCGTACCGCTCCCGCGGGATCATTGCGGCGCCTGCGGCAACTCGGTGTCGAGGCCGATCCGGGCGAGGCCGTACGGTTGGTCGCCGCAGCACTGGCGGGTCAGGGGCCGCTCGGCAAGGCGGAGCTGGGCGAACGGCTCGCGAGAGCGGGTCTGGCTGCCGAGGGGCAGGCGATCGTGCACCTGGCGATGCTCGCCGCCCGGGAGGGCCTCGTAGTGCTCGGCCCTGACCGGGCGGGCAAGGCCACCTATGTGCACGCGGCCGACTGGCTGGGTGAGCCCCTCCCCACGACCGTGACCGACCGGGACGCCGCGCTACGCGAACTGGCCCGGCGTTACCGGCGGGCGCACGACCCCGCCGAGCCCGCGGATCTCGCCTCCTGGTCGGGGCTGCCGCTGGGCGATGCGGAGAGGGCGTGGCGCGGGCCGGCGGAGGAGCGGCCCCGGCCGATCGCAGCCGAGTCTGTACGGGTCGTACGGCTGGTGCCGGGCTACGACGAATACCTGCTCGGCTGGCGGACCAGGGAACTGTCCGTGCCCGAGCCCCACCGAGCCCTGATCCACCCGGGCGGAGGAATCATCCGACCCGCGCTGCTGGTGGACGGGAAGGCGGTCGGCACCTGGCGCACCCGCCGTACACCACGTCATATCGATGTCACCGTCGAGCCGTTCGAGCGGCTCCCCGTCGACGTGCCGGACACCGTAGACGAGGAGGTCACCGACCTCGGCCGGTTCTTCGGCCTCCCGGCCAAGCTCACCATCGCCTCGTGAAACGGCCCGAGGTCACGACCCGGCCTTGCACAGAACTTCCCGGTCGCCGTACCGCGTCGACCGGGAAGTTCTCCATGCTCGAGCGTGTGAATATGCGGTGATCAGCCCGCCATCGAGGTGGCCATCTGCCGGCAGGAGTCCGCGCACTTCCGGCACTTCTGTGCGAACTGGTCGTCGCCGGTCCGCTCGAACATCTCGGCGCACCGTATGCACATCTCGGCGCAGATGCCGCACATCTTGCTGGCCACCTCCGAGTTGCGCACCAGGAAGTCCGCGGTCAGCTGGCAGATGTCCGCACAGTCGGTCAGCATGCGGATGCGGTCGGGACCGGCGTGCTCGCCGCCCCGCCGCAGACACTCTGCGATCATTTCCTCGCACATGCGGTGGCAGTCCCACAAGTCGGTGACCGCGCTTTGGATCATCGGATTGGACTGAGCGCTTTTCATGATTCCCCCTGTTGAGCTTGGTCCTCTCACGTTCCTTCTTGTCCAAGGTCTTCCCTGGTCAAACGGGTGCGGAGGGCTGCCGCAGACGATCAGAGTGGACGGCGATATCCCCTAGCCGGAGGGTCCTGACGTACTCGTAGCCCGATCTCGGCGTGGCCCACCGTTCGCGGGTCGGCGCGCGGGCCCTGCGGAGGTCGTCGGCGGCCCTTCGATGACCCCTTGATGGTCGTCACCCGGGTGAACGTCGCGTCGCAGGGCGAAACCGGGCGGTCCAGGGGCATCTCAGCACACTCCTGACAGGGCGGGTGTATGTCGCCAGTCAGATATCTACCCCTTACACATTGAGATCGATCAATGGCATGTGGAGGGGATGTGGCTTATCGTCCTTCAGAGTGGTGATCTCGAACGATGTTGGCGGGGAGCTTCCGCCGGAAGGAGGATACGAGGGATCAGCATGATGTCCCTATTGCTGGTCCTCGCCTGCCTGACCGTTGGCGCCGCAGAGCTGTACCTCGCCCGCGGATCCAACCAGAAGGCCAGACAGCTGACGGAGCTGGGCGCCCTGGTCACCCAGCAGGAACGGCGGCTGGAGTCACTAACCTCGCAGCTCGGCGCCACCATACCGGCCCTTCAGCGTCGGCTGAGCGACCTCGACCGGCTTTCCGCCGACATGCTCCAGGCGAAGACCCGGCTGGCGCAGCTCGGCGACCAGACCGCCACATTCAGCCGACGACTCACCGCCCTCGAGGACGCCCGGGATTTCGGTCAGGATCTGAACCAGCGGATCACCCGTACGCTCGAAGCGCTGGAGCAGAACCTCGCCAACGTGCTCCGCTACACCATCGGCCAACTGGACCAGGCGGTCGCCGCCACCCTCGGCGGCGGCGATCCCGGCGCCGGCACGGTCAGCGGCGGGCTGAGCGGCATGGACGCCACTCATCGGCCGGCGCTCAGCCGGGCCTACGAGCTGTGCTCCCGCACCAACGGTCTGGTGATCCGGTTCCGGGTACCGCTGAAGACCAGCTCGTGGCACGTGCGCTTCTATCTGACCGGCAAGAGCCCACGAGAGCTGGAAGGCGGCTTCCTCTCCCTGCTGGACTCCGTACGGTCGCAACCGGCGTCCCCCGGCGAGGCCACCTTCCAGGGGCTGCTGCTGACCCTCAACGACAGCGGGCCGGGGTTCACCCAGATCGGTCCCATGGTCGCAGTCCGTACCCCGGACGCTCTGCTCTGCGGGGTGCTCACCCTGACCGAGTTGCGCCGGTTCGACGCCGAGCGCATCGTCGGCGACCCCACAGCTGTGGCCGTACGGTTGCGTACGCTTCCCGCGGAGCGGGTGCGGGACCTCAGCACCTGGCCGGCCCGCCGGGCGCGCAACGGACACTCATGACCCTGTGGGTCAGAGCACAGGTCAGAGCACGGATCGGAGCCGCCGTGGGAGTCGGCATGACGCTCGTCCTGGGCCTCGGGGTGCGGGCGTTCCTCGAGGGCGCGTTCGCGAAGTACGCAGGCGATGCCTTCTACACCACGCTCGTCTTCTTTCTCGTCGTTCTGGCCGTGCCACGGGTCCGGCCGATCACCGCTGCGCTCGTCGCGATCGGGTTCAGCTGGGCGGTGGAGTTCGCTCAGCTGACCCCCTGGCCGGCGGAGCTCTCAGCGAAGAGCACCCTCTTCAGGCTGGTGCTGGGCAGTACCTTCAATCCGCCCGATCTCGTGGCCTACGTGGCCGGCGCCGTACTCGCTCTGGCGGTATGGCGGTGGACCGATCGGCTGCATCAGAACTGAGCGCCGGAGGAACCCGCTGTCCCTCCGAGCAGTCTGAGGTTGTGCGAAGTGCTCCGGGCGACATCCGCTTCCACTTCGTCCAGGGCGCGGCCGACCCGGCCGAAGTCGTCGCGCAGTGGGCCGGTCAGGTCCTGGAGCGTCCCCTCGATGCGCAGGGCGGTGTCTTCGGCCAGCGCGCCGTCACGCAGCCCCTGGGCCACCCGCACACGCATGGTCTGGACACGCTCGTCCCGGACGGCCCGGGCCGCCCGCACAAGCTCTTCACGGCGAAGGCGCAGCGGCAGCACCCTGCGAGGCTCCCGCCTTTCCAGAACCGCGATGATCGCGCGCGTCCCCTCATGGTCACCTTCCGCGGCCCGCGCTTCGAAGGCCGCCTCCCAATCCTCGCCGGCCGCGAGGGCCACCGGGATCAGGTCCGCCAGCGTAGGAGGCTCGTAGGGCACCAGGGTGGCTGGGTCGATCTTCACTGCGGGGGCCAGCAGCAACTCACGGTTGACCGCGTGGGCGAACGGTGGCTCGGCAGTCCGGGTCGGCGCACCGTCCAGCAGCTCCAGCGTCTCCCGGATCAGCAACCGGGCCGCTCCGGCCGCCGCGGCGACCACGGGACCGCCTACCGCGGCGGGCCCGCTGAGCTCGGTCGCGGCGAGCACCTCATTGCCCTCGATGGAGCCGTGCAACTCGGCCAGGGCCCGGGCGAGCCTGTCGGTGCCCGCACCCCTCACCTCCGCCTCTGTCCCCTTGACCGCGGAGACCCACCGCGCGACCACTTCGAGCGCGTCGCCGATCATCTCGCCCAGCCAGATCGTGATGGTGCGCTCCGGAGGGCCGCCCGCCACCCGTCGTACGGTCTCGTCGATCAATTGGGCGGGAGCTCCACCCACCCGGAGTGCCGCCACCTGATCGGCGATGGCATCCACCCGGGCGGCCTCGTCTCGCGCCACGGCCCCGAGCATCCGGCCGAGTACGGCGTCCTGCTGGACCAGCGCCCGCCACGTCTCCTCGACCAAGACAGGCTTGAGCTTCCGGTGCGGCCCCTCCTCCAGCAGCCGCACGGAGGCGCGCACCGCACGCTGTCGATTCTGTCCCGCCTGAGAGATCCCGCGGGCATCTCCGGAGCTGCCGGGGACCAGATACGCCCCTGAGTCCGCGGCACGGGCGAAAGCTTCGCCGTAGGCGGATAGCCCCGGGTAGGGAGACACCACCAAGGCGAGGTCGTCAAGGAGCCGGGTCGACTCCGGAGTCGGATGCACGATTCCGGCGCGAATCGCCGCGGCCCAGGCGAGGAGCCCGCCCGCCGGATCGGCGGCGAGCGACCGTGCGTCCAGTCCCTCGGCGGTCGCGGAGAACTCGGCCGACAGCTGCCCGGCGAAGTCACTCATGTCCCGGGCGAGCGCGGCACACCGGCGCGCCTGCGCCTCGGCCGCCGGACGGCCCGCCGCCGTACGCAGCCAGGCCGCCAACCCGAAGCGAGCCGTACGCAGCGCAGCCGACTCTGCCTCGGCGACCCCCGGCTCCACGGTCTGGGGTTCGATACGGACAGGAAGCTCCGCTTCACTCGGTCGTATGCGCTCGGTCAGCGACGGGGGCTCGCTCAGCTCGGTGGACTCCACTACGACTGCGGTTTCCTCGACGGGCGCCTCGATCGTGCTGGAGCCGGCGGGAGGCGCACCGAGTGGGGCCGGCGCGGTGCTCTCATCCGCACTCTCGGCCGGCCTCTCATCAGCAAGCGTGTTGGGCGCCGCCCGGGAAAGGTGCGGCACTGCCTCTGTGCCGACGCTGCCGGATGGCGCCTGCCGGAGGTCCGGTTCTCCGATCTCGAGCCGTCGGTTGAGAGCCGCGCTGATCAGCGGGCTCCATCTCTCTGGGAGACGCCCCCTGGCCAGTTCGGCGACTTCGTCCAGCTCTTGGAAGTCGCTCGGGTCGACCGCCAGCTCGATCAGCTCGACGAGCAGTTCCAGCCCCAGTGGCTCATCCGTCCACGCGGCCCGTCGGACCTGTTCGAGGATGCCCTCCAGCGCGGCCGGCCCCTGGATCCCCACCAGCCTGCGCAACCGCTCACTTCGCGAGGTCTCAGCCGCGGCGGCGTCCAGCGCTTGCGACAACGCCTCGAGCGTCTCCGGCATAGGACCCTCCGGCCTGACCTCCGCCAACCGGATCTGTGCACCGTCGAAATCCGTCACGGCCCGCAGGATCAGATCCAGGTCTCCGGTCTCGGGCCTACCTCCGTCTCTGAGCGCGGCACAGGTCCGGGCCGCCGCCTCAGCCGCGGCGGGAAATCTGTCGCGCAATTCCGCGACCAGCTCCCGCAGCTCCTCAATACCCATCGCCACCTCCGGCCGTGGACGGCCAGAACCAGCGTAGAACCGCACGAACCCCAACGAGAGACACATCCGCACACTCGTCGGACAAGCCACGCCAACACCATCCGCCGATACACGTGCGCTTCCGCCTCCGTGATCATGTGATGGTTTTGGGTGTCCAGCACGTTGTTCTTGGGGGAATGCGAAAGGCCCCGCCATTGCTGGCGGGGCCTTCCACAGAATATGTCCGGCGGTGTCCTACTCTCCCACACAGTCTCCCGTGCAGTACCA
>JAOPYO010000154.1 GCA_025964575.1 Actinomycetes bacterium | reverse complement strand
ACCTGCTGCTCCCGGTCCCCGCGCATCCGCTGGAGACGGAACTGCCGCTGGTGCTGGTCGATGACGAACTGTCCACCGGCACCACCGTCCTCAACACCATCCGGGCCCTGCACGCGGTGCGGCCGCGCCGCCACTTCGTCGTGGCGTCCCTGGTGGATCTGCGCGGCCCGGACGATCGGAGCCGGACGGCGGCCCTGGCCGCCGAGCTCGGTACCCGCGTCGATACCGTCGCCCTCGCCACCGGCCAGGTGCTGCTGCCGCCGGGCATCCTCGAGGCCGGCCGCGGCCTAGTCACCTCCCTGACCTCCGCCGATCTTGATGTGAACGACCCTCCGGCCCTGGGTGGAGGGTGGCTCACATCAAGATCGGCGAGGAGGGTGGAGCTGGGGTGGCCGGACGGGGTGCCGGACGGGGGGCGGCACGGGTTCACGCCGGAGCACCGCGTCCGGTTGGATGCGGCGCTGCCGGCGATGGCCTCGCGGATCGCCGCCGCGCTGGCCGGCGACCTCGGAGCCGCACCTGGCGGGGCCGGGCACGGGGCGGCAGGCGCCGCGCGATGGGAGGCCCGGAGCCCGCTCCGGGTGCTGGTGCTGGGGTTCGAGGAGCTGATGTACGCGCCGCTGCGGCTGGCGGAGGGGCTCGCGGATTCCCTGGACGGGGCCGACGTTCGTTATTCGACGACCACTCGCTCACCGGTGCAGGCGATCGACGATCCGGGGTACGCGATCCGGACCCGGCTCACCTTCCCGGCCCATGACGACCCCGCCGACGGGCCAGGGGAGCGCTATGCCTACAACATCGCTCCCGGCTCGGACCCGGACCGCAGGTTCGATGCGATCGTGCTGGTGATCGATCATGCTGCCGACACTCCAGAACTGCACGCCGCGGGTGGCCTGCCCGATCAGCTGAGCGCCCTGGGTGCCCAGGTGCTGCTCGCCGTGATCCCGGCCCACCGGCCGGTCCAGGAGCAGCCGGTTCAGGAGCGGCCGGTTCAGGAGCGGCCGGTCCAGGAACCGCCGGTTCAAGAACCGTCATTGGGGTCGCTCCAGAAGCCGGGACCGGTGACGCTCGCAGAGTCGTTGCACGGGCTGGGGCACGGGCTGGGGCGCGGGGCGCTTCCGCGGCCGTTGTACGGGCCGCGGTTCGGCAGTTATCCGGAGCAGGACGTCGCCTGGCTGCTCACGGATCTGTCCGCGGTGGAGCTGGAGGCCCCGACCGAGGAGCGCGAGGAGGCCATCCAGGCCGGAGCCGCGCACTACGCCGAGTCGCTGCCGGTGGAGTACCAGCCCGGCCCCGAATACCAGCGGCTGTTCCGTGATGCCTTGACGGCTTCCGCGACGCGGCTGGCGTACGCCGTGGGCGTCATCACGGAGCTGATCCTCGCCGAGCGGGGCCGGGACACGGTCCTGGTGTCGCTGGCCCGGGCGGGCACTCCTGTGGGCATCCTGGTGCGGCGCTGGGCGGCGTACGCGCACGGCCTCGATCTCCCGCACTACGCGATCAGCATCGTCCGGGATCGGGGGATCGACGAGGTCGCGCTCCGCTATCTGGCCGCCCATCACGATCCCGGGCAGGTCATGTTCGTGGACGGCTGGACGGGCAAGGGTGCGATCACCAGGGAGCTCGCCGAGGCCCTGGCCGAGCACGAGAAGACGACCGGGCAGCGCTTCGCCGATGATCTTGCGGTGCTCGCCGACCCGGGCCGGTGCGCTCCGATCTTCGGCACCCGCGAGGACTTCCTCATCCCCTCCGCCTGCCTGAACTCCACGGTGTCCGGGCTGGTCAGCCGTACGGTCCTCAACCCGGCACTGATCGGTCCCGATGACTTCCACGGCGCCAAGTTCTACGCTGGGCTGGCGGCCGCCGACGTCTCCGGGACGTTCCTCGACGCCGTCTGCGCCCGCTTCGGAGTGGTCGCCGATCGGGTGGCCGCGGACCGGCCCGCGTTCGCCGCGATGGACCGCACGCCCGACTGGTCCGGCTGGGCGGCCGTACGGCGGATCGGCGAGACGTACGGCATCGGCGATCTCAACCTGATCAAGCCCGGGGTGGGGGAGACCACCCGGGTGCTGTTGCGCCGTGTGCCGTGGCAGATCCTGGCCCGGGCCGACGCCGGTGATGACCTCTCCCACATCAGGCTGCTGGCCGCCGAACGCGGCGTGCCGGTCGTCGAGATGGACCCGGCCGTACTGCCGTACGCCTGCGTCGGCCTGATCAAGCCCGCGGGAATGCGGGCATGACGACCCTGGTCTGCGCGGACCTGGACCGCACCCTGATCTACTCCGCGGCCGCACTCGGGGAAGGCGTCCCCGATCCGGTGTTCTCTTCGCCGTCGTCCCGGCTCCGATGCATCGAGCTTTACGAGAACCGCCCGCTGTCCTATGTCACGGAGACCGCGGCGGAGCGGCTGGAACTGCTGAGCACCACCGCGCTGCTGGTGCCGGCGACGACCCGGACGCCCGAGCAGTACGCCCGGGTGCGTCTGCCCGGTGGGCCGCCCCGCTATGCCATCTGCGCCAACGGCGGTCATCTGCTGGTGGACGGCGTGGACGATGGGGACTGGTCGGCGCGGGTACGGGCCCGTACGGCTGGATGCGCTTCACCCACCGAGGTCTTCAGCCATCTGGAGGCCGTGAGCGGGGATTTCGTGACCAAGCTGCGGATCGCCTCCGGGCTGTTCTGCTATCTGGTCGTGGAGCGGCCGGCGCTGCCCGTCGGCTGGGTCGAGGATCTGGCCGGCTGGTGCGCGGAGCGCGGCTGGACGACCTCACTGCAGGGGCGCAAGGTCTATTGCCTGCCCCGGGCGCTGACCAAGTCGTCGGCGGCGGTCGAGGTGGCCCGCCGAACCGGCGCGGAGGCCCTGCTGGCGGCCGGTGATTCACTGCTCGACGGCGAGTTGCTCGAGACGGCGGACGCGGCGATCCGCCCGGCGCACGGCGAGCTCGCCGAGACGGGCTGGCTCTCTCCCCGGACCCAGGTGACCGTGGCGCGTGGGGCGGCGGCCGGGGAGGAGATCGCCGGCTGGTTGCTCGCCCGCGCACTCGACCCCGCACTCATCACCACCACCGGCCCCTGGCGACTATCGCGGTGATCTTTGCGTCGTCCCGGAGGCACGCCAGGAAGCTCTGCAGGCCGACCTGAATTGCAAGATCACGGCCGTGGGGGGCTGGATGGGGGAATTTATGCGGCTTCTGAGGGGTGGTCAGCGGGCTACCGACCGGTCACTCTGGGAGGATGAGTCCCCGTTTGACGGGCGACGAGTCAGCTCTCTGGCAGGCCGCCGCGCGCGTTCTCGACGCGAACTGGACCGGCAACGCCACGACTCCCTCGCCCGGCCTCTATCCCCATCAGTGGGGCTGGGACTCGGCGTTCATTTGCATGGGGCTGGCCCGGCATCGCCGGAACCGGGCGGAACAGGAGCTGCTGTCGCTGTTCCGCGGCCAGTGGGCTACCGGGCTGCTGCCCCACATCGTCTTCAACTCGGTGCTCGAGCGGCAGGCCTACTTTCCTGGGCCTGAGCTGTGGCGCAGCCGCAAGCAGCCCGCCGCGCCCCGGGAAACGGAGACCTCGGGGATCACGCAGCCGCCCCTGCATGCTCTGGCGGCCCTTCGCCTGCATCAGTGCTCCAACGACACCGCGGCCAGCCAGGACTTCCTCACCCGTCTGTATCCGCTCCTGGTCGCCCAGCATCGCTATCTCGCCGGGGCGCGCGATCTCGGCGGCGGCGGGCTGATGTCGATCTGCCACCCATGGGAGTCGGGGCTGGACAACAGCCCGGTCTGGGACCGCCCGCTCGCAGCACTGCAACCGCCACCGTCCGCCTACGCGCCGCTCCGCACTCCGCTCGGCCTGCCCACCGGAGCCGACTATGACCGCTATGTCTGGTTGGTCACGACGTTGCGCGATGCCGGATACCGCGACGAGCATCTGCGGGATGTCCACCCCTTCGCCGTGGAGGACCCGCTGGTCAACGCCGTCTATCTGGCCTCGACGCACGCTCTGACCGAGATCGCCGGCATCGTCGGAGCAGACCCGGGACCACACCGGGAGGCGGCGTGGCGGATTCACGAGGCACTGCTCGACCGGCTGTGGGACGGCGCCGCCGGTTGCTTCCGGGCGCGGGACCTGCGGGCCGGCCGATTGCTCCCGGTAGCCACGGTCGCCGCCTTCGGGCCACTGCTCGACCCGGAACTGCCCGGTCTGCACCTGCGCGCGCTGGTCGATCTGCTGCTGTCGGCCCGGTTCGCCGGGGCGGCGGGCTATCCGGTGCCGACATGTGACATCCAGTCGGCCGCGTTCGACCGGTCCTCCTATGGGCGTGGCCCCACCTGGATCAACATCAACTGGCTGATCTGGCTGGGGGCGTCGACCCATGGGCTGTCGGTGATCGCTGATCTGATGTACGGCTCGGCGCTGCGGCTGGTGCGGCAGTCCGGCTTCCGGGAGTTCTTCGACCCCTTCGACGGCACCGGCAGGGGCGGCCATGACTTCAGCTGGTCGGCGGCCCTGATCCTCGACCTGCTCGCCGCCCGCCGGGCTCCGCAGGCGGCGTGAGCGACCCCGGCGCTCGGTAGCGTGGACCCCATGAACCCCCGGTGGTCCCTCAAGGCCAATCGCCTGCCCGCAGCCGTACGTGACGCCCTGTCGCTGGAGCGGGGTGAGCGTGTGCTCGCCCATGCCACCACCCGCGGTGGGTCGTACGCCGCGGTCACTGGAACCGCCCTCTATCTGCCGACCGCGGACGCGGGTTTTCATCGGCTGCCATGGGAGCGGATCGAGCACGCCCAGTGGAAGGACGGCTGGCTGCACGTCAGGGAGGTGGGCGAGGGCGGCGAGCATCATGTCGGGCTGGCCGAGGCCGGGGCCGTGCCCGAGGCCGTACAGGAACGGGTCACCGCCACCATCATCTTCAGCCAGCACGGCGCGCTGCCGGGCGGGGGCGGGGTGCGCATCGTCGGGCGTCGCAGCCCGGGTGGCGGCGAGCCGCGCTGGACGTTCGTCTTCGACTCCGGGCTGGACCCTTCCGACCCGGGTCTGCGCGCCCAGGCCGAGCAGCTACTGGAGAACCTCCGCCGGCAGACCGGCCTCTGACCTTTTCCCACCGCCACCCCACCGCCGTGATCATGCGATCGATCGCATGATCACGGCGGAGATGGGGGTGGTCAATGGTGGGTCGGCGTGGCCTGGGGTGGGGGCTGAGGGGGCAGCTCCTTCTCTGGCTCCCGGTGCAGGCCGGGGATCTTGTCGACCTTGTCACCGAACCTGTCGTGCAGCGTGCCGCTGACCTTGTCGCGCGCCGTACCCGCCATGTCGCCGACCTGAGCGCGCAGCACTCCCGCGGTCTCCTGCAGCCGCGGGTTCTCCGCGACTCGCCGAGAGGCCCGCTTGATCTGCTCGTAGCGTTCCTTGCCGGCGCGAGTGCCCAGCACATAGCCGACGGCAGCCCCTGCGATGAACGTCGCGCGGTACTTCATCTTCAACCCCCTGTAGAGCGCTACGCGTAGACGTACCCAGCAAAGGCCGGTGCAGTCCGACCTGTGGCTCCATGGGTGACCCAGAGCCGTGGCGCGGCGCGAACAGCCCTCCGAATGCGCTAACCTAGTCCCGCTGGTGTGCGGCGGAACCTCACCAGCACTTACGATCCCGCGTAGCTCAATTGGCAGAGCAGCCGGCTGTTAACCGGCAGGTTAGTGGTTCGAGTCCACTCGCGGGAGCACAGTACGAAAAGGCGCGGACCATACCCGGTTCGCGCCTTTATCGTCGGGCCTTCACGTAGATCGCCGCCAGTCGGCGAGGCCGCCCCGCTCAGCCGGCGAGCCGTACGCGTTGTGACATCCACATGATCACGGAGGGCCGCGCCTGCCGGCCATCACGTGGCCGAGCGCAGGCGATGGGCGGTGGCGGCCATCAGCAGCGAGGCGTGCACGTCCGGGTCGGTCACCGCGTAGCCGAGCAGTGTCTCGATTCGCTGGAGCCGCTGGTAGAACGACTGCCGGCCCAGGTGCAGGGCACCGGCCGCGCGGGTGGCGCTGCTGCCGTGCAGCAGGAACACCTCCAGGGTGTGCACCAGGTCGGAGCGGTGCGCCGCGTCCCAGGTCACCAGTGGTGAGATCGTGCGGCGGACCAGCTGGTCGAGGTGCCCGGTGTTACCGCTGCGGGTCAGCTCCAGATCGAGGGCGAGGGAACGGGCGGTCGACAGCCGGGCAGCGGGCCGCAGGCCGAGGACCGCCCGGGCGTCGCGCAGGGAACCGCCCAGGTCGCCGAGCTCGGTGGCCGAATGGCCGATCGCGACCCGGACATGCGGGGCTCCGAGCCGGCGGAGAGCCTCGTCGACGGCCTGGTGCACCGCGCCCGCCGCGTCCACCACCCCGCGCGGGACGGTGAGCACGCCCAGCACCAGCCGGGACACCCGGCCGCGCAGCGCCTGGGTGTGCAGGATCACCGCGGCTCGGTCCAGCACGGAGAGGGCGGCCGAGATCTCCAACGCATCGGCGGCGACCCCGACGAGCTGGTGGTCCGCGCCGGGCTGGAAGCCGGCCAGCGCCGCCCGTACGGCACCTTCGGCGCGGCCCGCGACATTGTCCTCGATCAGGTCGGTGAGCAGCGCGGACGCCTGCCGGTCCCGGGCGCTGGGCGGGCTGCCGGTGCGCAGCATGCCCAGCGCCAGTGCGATCGCCGTACGGTCCAGCGCGTCGGACAGATCCTCTGCGGGCAGGGCCGAACCGTCGCCCGCGATCAGCCGTCCCCAGACCGCGCCGTGCAGGGTGACCGGAGCCTCCGCGGACGCCTCACCGGCCACCTGCCAGGCCTGCCGGTCACCGGCGACGCCATGCGCGGCCACCAGCGCGCCGTTCCCCGCGACCAGGACCAGCGGGGCGCCCATCGCCCCGGCCGCGGTCGCGAGCAGCCCCGGCACGCCCGCCCCGGCGATGAGTGCCTCGTTCAGTGACCGGGTGAGTGAGTCGCCCAGCCGCAGCCGCTGCCCGGACCGGTCCACGATCAGGGTGTTGGCCGCCTCGGTCATCTGGATGAACGGCACTACCGACCGCAGAATGATGAACGGCAGCCCCTGCCGCCGCGCCTCGTCCACCAGCTCACGGGGCACGTCGGGGAAGGTGCGGCCCAGCTCCAGCGCCACCCCGGCGACCCCGCGGGCCGCGATCTCGCGCAGGTAGTGCCGCCGGGCACCCGCGTCGGTGCCGGCCAGGCCCAGCCCGGTGGTGAGCAGCAGCTCCCCGCCGGTCAGCAGTGGCCCGATCTCGAAGATCTCGCTGGAGTGCACCCAGCGGACCACCCGGTCCAGGGCCTGCTCCCCGGCGAGGACCTCCGGGTGCGCGTCGCGGAGCACCTGCAGGGACAGTACGTCGCGCAGCGTCAGCGGCATGGGATCACCTCATACGGATCGTCATGGAGTATGCGAAATAGTATGGACGTTCTGTACGTTCCCGAGCGCTTGATGATTGTTCATAGTGGGCGGGTGGCCACTGACACCAACGAATCCGTTCTCGAGCCTGCCGTGCTGCTGCGGGTCGCCCTCGAAGAGGCGCGCCTCGGGCTGGCGGAGGGAGGCATTCCCATCGGTGCCGCGCTGTTCGCGGCCGACGGCCGGTTACTGGGCCGCGGCCACAACCGGCGGGTACAGGACGACGACCCCTCCGTGCACGGGGAGACCGCGGCCTTCCGCGCCGCGGGACGGCAGCGCACCTATCGCGGCACGACCATGGTGACGACGCTGTCGCCGTGCTGGTACTGCAGCGGGCTGATCCGCCAGTTCGGCATCTCCCGTGTGATCGTCGGCGAAGCACAGACCTTCAAGGGCCAGCACGACTGGCTGGCGGAGCACGGCGTCGAGGTGCTGCTGCTCGACGATCCCGAGTGCATCGCCCTGATGACGGAATTCATCGCGGACCGCCCCGACCTGTGGTTTGAGGACATCGGAGAGGACCCCACCCCATGAGCTCCGTGCCCATCATCGACCTCACCCCCTGGTTCCATGGTGACGACGACGACCGCCGGCGGGTCGCGGAGCAGGTCGACACCGCCCTGCGGGAGATCGGCTTCCTGCTCATCACCGGGCACGGCGTGCCCGCCGGGCTGCGTGATCAGGTCCGTACCGCCGTCAAGCGTTTCTTCGCACTGCCGGAAGAGGTCAAGCGGCGGTACGCGGCCACCGTCGGTGAGCGCGGCTGGCTGCCGCCGGGCGTGGAGGCCAACGGTTATGCCGAGGGCACCGAGACCCCGCCCGATCTCAAGGAGACCTTCGCGGTCGGCGCCGACCAGCCGATCGGCGACCCCGCGATCGACGCGGACTGGTTCCTGACGAACGTCTACCCCTCCGAGGTGCCCGAGCTCGAAGGCCTGATCGTGGACTATCTGGCCCGGATGCGTACCCTGGCGGACCAGCTCCTGGAGCTGTGCGCCGCCGCGCTCGGAGTGGCCCCCGACTTCTTCACCTCACTGGCCGACCATCCCTCCTACACGATGAACATCAACCGCTACCCGCCGCTGTCCCAGCTGGGGGAGCCGGAGCCCGGACAGTTCCGGATCGGCCCGCACACCGACTTCGGCACCGTCACCATCCTCGACCGCCAGGCCGGGGTCGGCGGTCTGCAGGTCTACACGCTGGACGGGAAATGGGAGACCGCCCCGTACGTCGACGACTCCTTCACCATCAACATCGGGGACCTGCTCGCCCGCTGGACCGGCGACCGGTGGAAGTCCAACCGTCACCGGGTCCTGCCGCCCGACCCCAGCGCCCCCGACGAGGAACTGGTCTCGCTCATCTACTTCTACGAGGTCAACCCCGACGCCCGGATCGAGTCCCTCGGGGCGCCGATCGGGACGGTCTCCTACGCATCCGTACGGGCGGCCGACTACCTCATGGACAAGCTCAGCGCCATCACCATGGGCTGACCGCTCCTCCCGAAAGGCACACAGACATGGCGGTGACCAAGGACCCGGTTCCCCCCGGCGTCGAGGTACGAGAAGGCACGTACGGCGAGCGGGTCGTGACCGTGGAGCCGGGCGGGGTGGAGTTCATCCCCCTGTCGGAGCGGCACGGAAAGCCGTTGCAGCTGTTCTGGACGTGGACCTCCCCCAACCTGGAATTCGCAACCGTCTTCGTCGGAGTCCTGTCCGTCGCCCTCTTCCACCTGAGCTTCTGGCAGGCTGTGCTGGCGATCGCGGTCGGCACGGCCCTGGGCTCGACCTCACACGGGGTGCTGTCGGCGCGGGGACCGTCGCACGGCGTCCCGCAGATGGTCCTGAGCCGCCTGTCCTTCGGCTACTGGGGCAACGTGCTGCCGGCCGGGCTGAACGCGGTGACCGCCGGGATCGGCTGGTTCGCCGTCAACAGCGTCAGCGGGGCGCTGGCGCTGAACTCGCTCACCCATCTGTCCAAGCCGCTGTGCCTGGTCATCGTGGTGGTGGTCATGGTGCTCATCGGGTTCTTCGGCCACAATCTGGTGCAGGCCTTCGAGAAGTACGCCTTCCCCGTGCTCGCCGTGATCTTCGCATTGGCGGCGGTGATCATCTTGTCGAAGGCGCACCCGGGCGCGGCCGGTCACGGCGGCCTCGGTGGGTTCCTGCTCACGGTGGGCGCGGCCTTCGGCTATGCGGCCGGCTGGAACCCCTACGCCGCCGACTACACCCGCTACCTCTCACCAGAGACCAGCAAGCGGGCGGTCGGCCTCTGGGCCGGCCTGGGCGTCTTCGTCTCCTGTGCGGTCCTGGAGATCGTCGGCGCGGCATCGGTGACGATCGGCGGGGACGCCCTGGGCCAGCCGACCGGGGCCTTCACCGGCCATCTGCCCAGCGTGATCGCCAAACTGACGCTGCTGGCGATCACCCTCGGCGCGATCTCCGCGAACGCCCTCAACGTGTACTCCGGTTCCATGTCCTTCGTGGCGCTGGGCCTGCGATTGCCGCTGGCGTTGCGCCGGGCGATCGTGGCGGCGGCCTTCGGGCTGATCGGCTTCCTGGTGGCTCTGACGGGGCTCCACGACGCCGGAACGAAGTACGAGAGCTTCCTGCTGGTCATCGCCTACTGGATCGGACCCTGGCTGGCGGTCGCCCTGCTGGACCAGTACCTCCGGCGGAACACTCCGGTGGACGACGTGGAGGGCCTGCTGTTCGACACCACGTACCGGAACTGGGCCGGGCCGATCGCCATGGCCGTCGGGATGGCCCTGTCGATCTGGCTGTTCTCCAATCAGGCCAAGTACGTGGGCCTGGTGCCCAAGCACGTCACGTCCGTCGGTGACATCGCCTTCGAGGTCGGCTTCCTCATCTCCGCCGCGGTGTATCTGATCCTGCGCCCCCTGCACGGAAGGAACCCCACAGGCACTCCCTGACCCGCGGGCTCATCCACTCCGTGATCATGCAATCGATCGACGAACGGTTGCATGATCACGGAGTGCGGGTGTTCAGGTGGTGGCGCGGCGGGGGAAGGCGGGTGGGTTGGCGGCTCGCTCGATCACCTGGCCGAGTTCCTCGTCGGTGAGGACCCGCGGCTCACCGATCATCTTGGCCCGGACGTAGACACCGCACAGCCACTCCAGCAACCGTGCCCCCTCATACGCGTCGTCCAGGTCGCGGCCGATGGCCACCCCGCCATGGTTGGCCATGAGCGCGGCCCGCTTGCCTCCGGCCAGGGCGGTACGGACGTTGGCGGCGAGTTCGGGTGTCCCGTACGTGGCGTACTCGGCCACCTTGACCACGCCGCCGAGCAGCAACGAGTTGTAGTGGATCGGTGGCAGTTCGGTCAGGGTGCTTGCGACCACCACTCCATAGGTCGAGTGCGTGTGCACGATCGCGGCCGCATCGGTCTCGGCATAGACGGCCAGATGCATCGGGGTCTCCGAGGAGGGCTGCCGCTCGCCCTCGACCAGGTAGCCCTCGACATCGATCACCGGGCAGTCCTCGGGAGACAGCCGATCCAGCATCAGCCCGCCGGGCGACACGGCCACCAGGTCCCCGGAGCGAACGCTGATGTTGCCAGAGGCTCCGGTCACCAAGCCGGTCTCGGCCATCCTCAGCCCGATGTCACAGAGCTCTCGCCGTTCGTCCGCCAACAGCATATGAATCCTTCTCACATTGGATGGTGTCGAAGCCGTACGCTACGACGCATACCACCGTTTCGAGGAGCCGCGCCGTGCTGACAGGGCCGGCCCGTCCCGCGACCCTGGGAGTGCACATTGACCGTCGTGACCCTGGGGGTGCACATCGTCGATGTGCTGACCCGGCCGGTAGAGGCGATCCCACCCGGCCAGGACACCGTTCTGGTCGACCAGATCCGGATCACCGCGGCGGGCTCGGCCGCCGGAACCGCCGTGGATCTGGCCAAGCTGGGTGTGGACGTCGTGTCGGTCGGTGCGATCGGCGATGACGAACTGGGCGACTTCCTGGTGGCCGTCATGACCCGGCACGGCGTAGATGTCAGCCGGCTGGCCCGCCGCGGCACCGACCAGACGAGCGCCTCGATCCTGCCGATCCGGCCGGACGGGGGCAGGCCGTCCTTCCATGTGCCGGGCGCCAATCTGACCGTTTCCCCGGCCGACATCGACCCGGCCCTGCTGGCCGCCGCCGACGTCGTGCATCTCGGCGGGCCTGATGTGACCTTCGCCCTCAACGATCCGGCGTTCTTCGGGGTGCTCGGCGCCGCCCGGGCGGCCGGCGCCGTCGTCACCATGGACGTGCTGTCCAACATGGCGGATCTGCTGGGGGCCACTACGGCCTTCCTGCCCTACGTCGACTTCTTCCTCCCCAATGAGGAGCAGGCCCTCGCCATAACGGGCGCGAGGGACCCCGAGTCCGCCGCCCGGGACCTGCTCGCCCGCGGCCCGCGCGGGGTGATCGTCACGCTCGGCGGCGAAGGCAGTCTCATCGTGACGCCGGAGGGTCTTACCCGGCTGCCCGCCTTGAAGGTCGAGGTGGTGGACACGACGGGATGCGGTGACGCCTACTGCGCCGGCTTCATCACCGGTCTCGTCCATGGGAAGGACGTGCTGGAATCGGCCCGCTGGGGGACCGCCGCCGCCGCGACCGTTGCCCAGGGCCTCGGGTCCGACGCCTGCCTCACCGACCTGGACTCCGTCCTCGCCCTCCTCTCGTAGCGGAGAAGACCACCGTTGCCCACAGAGGACCCGCACGATTGCATGATCACGAAGCGTGCGGGGTCAGGTGGGCTTGGTCGCGAGGTCGAGGAGTTCGTCAAAGCCGGCCCGGATGCCCTTGGCCAGGATCTCCAGGTCGGGCATGCCGTCGAAGTCCCCGGAGAGCCCGAAGTTGAGCTTCCCGAGGTAGGAGAAGATCGCGGTGGCGATGCGGATGCTGCCCGTCAGTGGCACATATGGATGCATCTCGACGACCTGGCGGCCCAGGCAGTAGAGGGGGAACGGCGGGCCGGGCACATTGGTGGTCACGGTCTGCACGATCGGGTTGCGCAGCCGTACCGGAGTCCAGGCGCCCAGCGCCAGCAGCGCGGGGGCCACCGCGGTGTCGGTGAGCCGGCTGAGCCCCTTGCCGCTCATCTCCTGCCGGGTCTTCTTGAGATCGTCCATCTGCGCCCGGATCAGCGCCAGCCGCTGAAGAGGGTCCTCCTCGCCGCAGGGCAGGTTGACGAACACGACGGACACCCTGTTGTTCAGGTGCCCCTTCTCGTCGGTGGCCCGGACGGACACGGGCACCGCGGTGCGAACGACCGTGTCGGCGGAGAGTTCCCCGCGGGCGTTCAACTGGTCGCGGAAGCCGTTGGTCACCGCGGCGAGGACGACGTCGTTCACGGTGCCGCCGAACGCCTTGCGGATGGTCCGGACCTCGTCCAGATCGCCCTGCACCCAGCACCAGCGCCGGTGCGGCCCGATCGGCCCGTTCAGGGAGGCCGCGGAGGGGCTGAGGAATCTGCCGAGAGTGCGGGTCAGCCCGGCCACGAAGCCGCCGAGCTCGCGGGTTTTGCCCGCATTGCGGGCCAGCCAGAGCACGTCGTTCACCCCGCTCATGGGCTGGCTGAGGGAATGCCGCGCGGTGTTGAGCAGCAGGGCGACCCCGGACGGTTCGGGCTCGGGCTCCCAGGGCTCTGATTCGGGCAGCGGCTCGGGATTCGGCGACAGTTCGAACATCACCGTTATCAGGTCCATGCCCGCGACCCCGTCGACCATGCAGTGGTGGACCTTGCCGATGAGAGCCCAGCGTCCCCCCTCGAGGCCCTCGACGAGCCAGATCTCCCAGAGCGGCTTGCTGGGATCGAGCCGCTGCCCGAGCACCCGGCCGGCCAGGTTGCGCAATTGCTCGTTGCTGCCGGGGGAGGGGAGCGCCGTGTGCCGGATGTGGTAGAGGACCTGGAAGTGCGGATCGTCGATCCAGACGGGCCGGCCGAGATGAAGCGGGATAGAACGGACGCGCTGGCGGTACCGGGGAACCTGCGGCAGTTTTGACATGATCAGCCGGACCAGATCCCCGTACGAGGGAGCAGGTCCTTCAACGACGATCACCGACGCCACGTGCAGCGGGGTGTTGTCGTCCTCGAGCAGATAGAAGCTTGCGTCCAGGCCGCTCATCTGATGCACGGGCTCGCCGAACTCTCCGCCGCCCGGTTCGGGGGGTGTGTAGAGACGAGTGCAGGTACGGGCGGCGCCCCAAGCGAAGCATTGGGCGACGGTAATGACAACAGCACTGACTGATCTTTACAAACCCTTGTGGGGCGACTTTTCTCGAGGGGTAGTGGTCACAGGGTGCCCTGTTCAGTGACGGACGAATCACCGTATTGACGGCAGTTAGGCGAAACGAAGATCATATGCCCACCACGAGCAGTGGTCCGGATGGCCGAAGCCGGTCAGGTCGGTTCCGCGGACTCGGCGTGTTCGATGAGCTCATCGAAGCCGGCCCGGATCCCGTGCCCGAGCACCTCCAGGTCGGGCATCCCATCGAAGTCCCCGGTGAGCCCGAAGGTGAGCGCCCCCTCATACGAGAAGATCGCGACGGCGACCCGGATGCCCATGGCGAGAGGGACGTACGGGTAGAGATCGACCAGCCGCCGCCCCAGCACGTACAGCGGGAACGGCGGCCCGGGCACGTTGGTGACCACCGTCTGGACCAGCGGCTGGCTGTGCCGCAGCGCCGTCCGTGACCCGAGCGCCAGCAGCGTCGGAGCGAAACCGGCGAGCCTGGCGATGGCGTCGCCGCTATTGGCCTGATGGGTGCGCTTGAGGTCGTCCATCTGACTGCGGATGAGGAACAGCCGGCGCTGGGGCGACTCCTCCCCACAGGGCAGGTTCACCAGCACTCCCGAGACCCGGTTGTTCACCTTCCCGCGCTCGTCCTCGGCACGCACCGACACCGGCACCAGTGTCCGGACCAGCGTCGAATCCGTGAGCTCTCCGCGTGCCTCGAGCACATCGCGGAAACCCCGGGTGACGGCGGTGAGGATGACATCGTTGACCGTGCCGCCGAAAACCTTGCGGATCTGCTTGATCTCGTCGAGATTCGCGTATGCCCAGAGCCAGCGCCGGTGCGGTCCGATGGGGCCGGTCAGCGAGCTCGCCGTCGATCGGGTCAGCCGGCCGACCATACGGGGCACTCCGAAAGCGAACTCCCGCAGTGCGCTCCCGTGGCCGAGGCTGCGAGCTGGGACGGTGGCGAGCTGACGCAGCGGTTCGGTGAGGCTGTGGCGAACGCCGTCGACCAGCAACGACACTTGTGACGGCTCAGGTTCAGGCGCCACCCTCAGGGGCTCGGCCCGTGGCTTCGGGTGATCGGTATCCGGACTGAGATCGAACAGCGCCGTCATGAGATCGATGCCACCGACCCCGTCGACCATGCAGTGATGGACCTTGGTGATCGCGGCCCAGTAACTCGCCCCCTCGACGTCGCCCCGCTGCCCCCAAGGGCCCTCCCCGAGACCCTCGACGAGCCAGATCTCCCAGAGCGGCTTGTCCGGATCGAGCCTTTGGGACATCACCCGGCCGGCCAGATTGCGCAGCTGCTCGGCGCTGCCCGGAGCGGGCACCGCGGTGTGCCGGACGTGGTAAAGGATCTGGAAGTGCGGATCGTCGACCCAGACGGGCCGGCCGAGATTCAGCGGGACGGTGCGGACGCGCTGCCGATACCTCGGAACCTGCGGCAGCTTGGAGACGATCAGCCGGACCAGGTCGCCATAGGACGGCGCCGGTCCCTCGAACACCGTCACCGAACCGATGTGCAGAGGATTCTGCTCGGTGTCGGCGAAATAGAACCCGGCGTCCAGACCGCTCATCCGTTCCACAGAACACCCTCCTCCGCCGCCGTCACCGCAAGGTCGATCGTGCGGCGTACACCACCCTCATACCGGCCACCGGCAGAAGCAAACCGCTACTGTGAACCGAGATTCCGCGAGGTCACGGCCACCCGGATGCTAACTCCGCGCCGTCGACGTCTCCCCGGTCAGGGAAGGCCCGGCGGGCGTCCGCTCCGCCGGCGCCGGCTTTGAGCGGCCGCCCAGCATCAGCGCCGTGACCGTGCCCAGCGCGCACAGTACGGCGACGATGAGGAAGATCTCCTGATACTCGATGTGGAGGGCGTCGTCGACCGCCGCCAGGTAGGTCTTCAGCTGCCGCCTGGCCTCCTCCTTGGGAACGCCGAAGGGCAGGGGCATGACCAGGTTCCTGGTCAGCGACTGGAAGCGGTGGAATCCCCAGGCGGACAGCCCGGCGAGGCCGAGCAGCATGCCCATCATCCGGGCCACCACCACCGCGGCGGAGGCCACGCCGTGCTGGGCCGCGGGCACCACCCGCAGCACCATTGAGGACACCGGCGCGACGACCAGCCCGAGACCCAGCCCGGCGACCACCAGGTCCACGTCCATCCGGGGGAGCGGGCCATAGTGGGCGGCCGCGGGATCGACCGGCCAGCCCGCGATCATCAGATACCCGGCCGTGGCGACGGCCATCCCGGCCACAGCGGTCCAGCGTTCCCCGACCCGACGGGCCAGCAGCCCGCCCAGCACGGCGGCGACCGTCAGCGCCAGCAGGAACCAGACCAGCACCAGCGCGCCGCCGACCGCATCCTTCCTGAGCAGCGTCTGAGCGGTCAGCTGGACGCCCCACAGGGTCACCATCAGGGCCGCGCCCGCGAGCATGCTCACCCCGAGGGTGGCGAACAGAGGTCTTTTCCGTACACCATCGAGATCCAGCAACTTCGCCGGGGATCTGGCCTCCCAGAGCACGAACGCCACGATCACCACGAGGCCGCCGGCCAGCACGGGCAGGCCCCACGACGGCAGCGTCCCCTTGTCGGGCTCCGGATTGTAGGAGCCGGCCACCAGCAGACCCAGCGCAGTCGCGAGCAACAGGCCCCCGACCACATCGATCCGAGGCCGTACGGTCTGGTGCGCCGCGCGCCCGCCCGGCACGGTGACCTGAACGGCCGCCATCGCCAGGACCGTGAGCGGAAGGTTGATCCAGAAGATTCCGCGCCAGCCCAGGGCGGCGGCCACCCCGGCACCGTACAGCGGCCCGAGCACGCTGCCCAGCTCCTGCGCGGCGCCGACCGCGCCCAGGACCACCGGGCGCTGCCGCTCTTCCCACAGGTCGCCGGCGAGCGCCATGGTGATCGGCAGCAGCGCGCCGCCCGCGACGCCCTGCAGGGTCCGCCCAGCGACCAGCAGCGGGACGCCGCGGGCGAGGGCGGTCAGCAGCGATCCGGCGGCGAACCCGACCAGGCACAGGTGCAGCAGCGGGCGGCGGCCGAACCGGTCCGACAGCTGGCCCAGCAGCGGCATCGCGGCGACGTAGCCGAACAGGAACCCGGTCACCACCGGGGTCACCCGCTCCAGGTGGTTCACCGGGATGGAGAGGTCCTTGACGATGTCGAACAGGACCGTCGTGATGACGTAGGCGTCCAGGGCGGCCAGTAGGACGACGGCGCCGGCGACCCCGATCGCGACTCTGCGGGAGCTCATTACGCGGGCGCTGTGATCTTGAAGTCTGAGTTGAAGTCGGTGAAGGTGACGGTCACCGAGCCCTTACCGCCGTCCGCGGCCGGGGGCAGGTCCGCCTTCACCTTGAGCAGCCGGTGATCGGTCACCCCGAGCCATACCTGGCCGCTCAGATCGTCGGTGACCCCTGGCACCAGCGCGGCCGCCGAGTCCTTCGGGAGAGTGGCCTTGACCCGGTAGGCCTCCTGGCCGCCGACCTTCTCCGTGGCCTCGGCCTTCGGCCCGGACGCCTTGGCCAGCAGCGGGGCGATGCCGCGCTGCGGGTCGAGGATCGCGGACGGGTCGTACAACGCCGTCGCCAGGGCTTTGGGATACTTCCGGTAGCCGCCCGTGACGCCTTTGAGGTAGACGCTGTCGCCGAGGACGGTGAAGGACATCTCCGCGGTCGCCCCGGACTGGACGATCTGGAGGGTGCCCGTGGCGTCACCGCTCTTGAGCAGCTTGCCGTCCGCGCTCTTAACCTGGAGGGACGACTTGCCGTCCGTCCGGATCGTGAAAGCCACGCTCTTCACACCGCCCATCGCGGTGGACGATTGCTTCATCAGATCCGCCCCCGCCGGCAGCTTCGCACTCGAACTGCTACCGGAACAGGCGGTGGCAGCGGTGAGGACTAGGGTGGTGGCGGCGGCTACGGCACGGATTGACGGCATGCCCGGACCTTACCGACGGGTGCTTGCTACGTCATCCTTCTGAAGGTGTACGGATACGCGGTGGCACGCCGTGTATGCCCGCCGCTATCATGGCCGCGCCGGGCAGCCCTGGGGATACGTGCAGTGAGGGCGCTCGTTCCGGTGCTGTACGGGGCGGTAGCTCAGCTGGTTAGAGCAGTGGACTCATAATCCATCGGTCGCGGGTTCGAGTCCCGCCCGCCCCACCTAGGTTGACCTGTGAGTTTCCAGTTTTTATCCGATATGTCGGTGTCGCTTTTCGGGTGGTTTGTGTCCGGTGTTCGCTCCATGTTCGCTCGCGCGCCGGATCGGGGTTGATCATGAGCCCCGGGGGCGGCCCGGGCCGCCGTGTTCATCGGGTGTGCCCCCTGAGGCGGCCCGCGACGGCTCGTTGACCGGCCGCGTTACCTCGGAGCCGCGTAATTCAGGTTGGCGACGCCTGACTGCCCGTTGTATCCACCGAGCAGTGCACGGGTTCGAATCCTCAACGGGGGACCAGACAGACCCGTGCACGACCGGGGCCATACCAGCGGCTGCATGATCACCATAGTTGGCCGATTCGACGTGGCGTGATCACCATGGTCCAGATGGCGGTTCAAGTCGGTGGGGGACTGAGACCGTTTCCCCAAATCCGATCACCATGGGTGGCGCGCTCGCGTTCGCCGGTCGGGGCTAGGGACATCCCCGATGTGCAATTGGTTGATGTCCGAGGGGGGCGCAACCAACTGCACATGCCCCAGGTACCCGATCGGTGATGTGTAGTGGCTACGGATCAGCGGCTACGCCGGATTGAGGGGCCGTATCTGGCAAAGTGTCGGCTTGCTGGGGCAAGGTGTCTAGGGTTCCTCGGCGGGGACAGCGACGATGAGGGCCTGCGGGTCGGAGCCAGGCACCAGTTTGATGGTGTCACCAACCT
>JAOPYO010000144.1 GCA_025964575.1 Actinomycetes bacterium | reverse complement strand
ACGTCAACGCCGAATGCCACCGCCACAGCGGCCAGGACAAGTCCCAGGAAAACCATCAAAATGTCCTCTCCGAGTGCTCTGGTCGCGGGGATCCCGAGCGCGGCACATCGTCGCCCGATGGCTGGTCCATGACCGCCTCTCGCCCTATAGCGTCCAAGCCCTCACCAGTGTCACTGCGGAACCCATGCGAGCCTCAACGGTGGCGCGGCCAGGAAGGGATGTGCTCATCGTGTGCGTCCCAGGGCAACCCACGTGGCTGCGGTCCAACGCGCGGGGATGGTCACCTTCGCGGGTCACCATGGAGAACCGCAGACTCGATAGGTCCGCCTCGGCGACGGGCCATACGGCCCGCCCCCCTTCGGGTGCGGACCGTACGGTGTTTCGGCGGTCAGCCCGCGAAGGCCTTGGTGAAGTCGAGGGGCTGCTGGACGATGCTGCTGCAGGTGGCCTGGGCGGAAGCTTGGGCGCCGCCGGAGCAGGCCTTGTCACGGGTCGCCGACCACATCGAGGTCCAGGCCAGGCCCTTGCTCGAGGCGAAGGCCGCCAGCTTACGGGCGTCGGCGACGGCGAAGATCTCGTTCGCCGTGTCGTTGACGCCGATCATCGGGGTGACCGCGACGCGGTGCCAGGCCTCGGTGTCGGAGATCCCGAAGACGCCCTTGACCTGCTTCTGGGTGGCGGTGGCGGCGTCGATCGCGAAGTCCCCCATCTTGCCGCTGGGACTCGGCGCGGCCCAGTCGCCGTAGTCCATCGCCATGACGTTGACCGCGCTCACCGCGACACCGTTCTTGGCGGCGTTCTGCAGCAGATTGACCCCGTCCTGGGTGAGGCCCTGAGGCAGCACCGGCAGGGTGAAGGACACCTGCAGACCCGAGGACTTCTTCTCCAGGGCGGCGATGGCCTTGGCCCGGCGGTCGTTGGCGGCGGTGTCGGGCAGCGCCCCACCCTCGACATCAAAGTCGATCTTGGTTAGCCCGAAGGTGCTGACGACCTTCTGGTACGCCGCGGTCAGCGTGTCCACGGTCGAGCAGGCTCCCGCCAGCTCGCTGCCGTTGGCCCCGCCGAACGACACCCGGACGTCGCCGCCCGCCTTGCGCAGCGCGCCGATCTGGCTCGCGACGGCGTTGGCCCCCAGGTCCTCGACCCCACCCCATTTGGGCGTACAGCCGCCACCGGACACGATGAAGGCCAGGTTGAACTGCTTGGCGCCGGTCTTGGCGGCCGTGCCGGTCAGATCGAAGGCCGGGTAGAGGCCGACGTCCACGTAGGGGGCGAACCTGGCGGTCCCGCTCGGCGCGGAGGGCACCGTCGTCGGCGTAGGGGTGATGGTCTTGGTCGCCGTCGGCTGCGGAGTCGCCGTGGGCTTCGGGGTCGCGGTCTTGGTCGGGCTGGGCGACGTGGTCGGCCGGCCGCTGGTGGTGGGGGACGGTGCCGGACCGGTCTCACAGGACGATCCGTTGATCTTGCACCCGGCCGGGTCGCCGGACCCCTGGGATTCGTCCACCACGAATCCGACCACGGCCGACTGGCCGCCACCGAGGTCGCCGTTCCAGCTCGCGTTCTTCACCGCCACATGCTTGCCGGATGCGGAGAAGACCCCGTTCCACAGGCTGCTCACCTTGGCGCCGGCCGGGAGGTCGAAGGCGAGGTTCCAGCCGTGCACCGACTGGCTGCCGGTGTTGGTCAGCGTGTACTGGGCGGTGTAACCGCTCCCCCAATCGCTGACCTTGGCGTAGGTCACCTTGATCGACTCGGCGCTGGCCATTCCGGGCAGCAGCACCAGGGCGCCGAAGGCCGCGCCGAGAGAGCCGATGAGACCTGCGGCCAGGTAATAGGGCCGGCCGGCCCGGTAGCCGCGAGACGACTTCTGTGGCGTCCTGCTCATAAGGGGGAATACCTCCGTGATCTCTGTGGCGGAGGCTCACGCTAGACCCGGAAATCCCGGCCCTGGGTGCTCTTAAGGCGCCGTTAAGGCACCCCTGAGAGCCCGCTAAGACCCGCTTCGGTGACCATGCCGGCCACCGCGCGCCCGATCGGACCGGTCGGCGCGACCGCGAGGGGCAGGCCGGTGGCCGATCCGCAGCCATATCTGGACCTGGGCACCGCCGAGCACCGAACGGGCGATCCTCAGGTTGCCGCCGGTGGACTCGGCCGCCCTGCGGACGATGTCGAGGCCCAGCCCGGTGGAGCCGCGGCCGCTGTTCCCCCGGGCCAGCGCAGCCGGTGAGTCGGTGATGCCCTGGCCCGCGTCGGCGATGAGAATCCCGGTCACGCCCTCACCGCGGTGCAGCGTCACGGCGAACGCCGTGCCCTCCGGGGTGTGCCGGAACACGTTGCCGAGCAGCGCGTCGACGGCGGCGGCGAGCTCCGCCGCCGGTAGCGGCACCGCAGCCGGGCGCTCGGCACCGATCAGTTCCCAGGGCCGCCCTTCGTCCTCGGCGAGGACGGACCAGAAGTCCAAGCGGCCGCGCAGCACCTCGGCAGCATCACAGCTTCCGTGCCCGCCGGGCGTGCGCACCGTTCGGATGATGAGGTCCACCTCCCGTTCGAGCTGGTCGACCGCCTGCCTGGTCTGATCGGCCAGCTCCCCCGACCCCAGCGCCCCGGCGTTGAGCCGGAGCGCGGCCAACGGGGTCCGCAGCCGGTGGGACAGGTCGGCGGCCATTTCCCGCTCGGCCGCCAGTAGCAGGGCGACCCTGTCCGCCATGGCATTGAACGCCCGCCCTGCCTCCTCGAGCTCGGGTGGCCCCTGCGGGTCGACCCGTATGCTCAGATCCCCGTCGCCGAGGGCCCCGGCCGCGTCCGCCAGCCGCCGGGTCGAACGGACCGCCCGGTTCCCCAGCCGATCGGCGACCAAGACCGATCCGGCCACCAGAGCAGCGGCGACAGTGGCCATGACCGCCCAGGCCGCCCACACCCCCTGCGAGAGATCCTTGCCCGGGAGATAGACCTCGACCACCGCGATACGGCCCTGATCCAGCGCGACCGGCTGCAACAGCACGTAGCCGCCGTCGGCGGGTGCAGCGAACGATCGGCCGATCCGGGCGGCCGCGTCCAGATCCACCGGCCGCGCCCACCCCGGGCCGATCGGCGCCCCGGAGGGCAGGTGCACGGTCATCCGCCCGGTCGCCCCGGCCTGGGTGCTCGCCACCGCGCGCTCCAGCGCGGCCCGGTCCGTGGTGATGGCCAAGGCGGGGCCCAGCGCGTTCGCCTGCCGCTCGGCGTCGGCCAGGGCCCGGTCCCGTGCGATCTCACGTACGGTCAGCCCCAGCGGGATGAGGAACGCCAGCGCCACCATCGAGGTGACCGCCAACGACACCAGGACGAGGACCCTCCTCATGGCGCCGAAAGCCTGACGCCTACGCCCCGTACGGTGTGCAGGTAACGCGGCGCGGACGCGGTCTCACCGAGCTTGCGGCGCAACCACGACAGGTGGACGTCGATGGTCTGGTCGTCGCCGTAGGACTGGCGCCAGACCTCGGCCAGCAGCTCCCGCCGGGGGATCACCCGGCCCGGACGGGCCGCGAGATAACCGAGCAGATCGAACTCCCTGCGGGTGAGCTCCAGTGCGGCACCGTCCAAGGTGGCCTCCCGACGGTCCAGATCCACCTGCAGCCCGCCCACCAACAGCAGGGCCGGTGGCCCGGCCTGGCCGGGGGCGGCCGCGCGGCGCAGCACCGCCGTGAGCCGTGCGCTCAGATGCTCGCCGGAGAACGGCTTGATCAGGTAGTCGTCGGCGCCGGCGTTCAGTAGCCGTACGATCTCGGTCTCATCGTCCCGGGCGGTGGCGACGATCACCGGTACGTCGGACACGCCCCGCAGCATCTTGAGCGCCTCGGCGCCGTCCAGATCCGGCAGCCCGAGATCCAGGATGACCACGTCCGGGGGCATCTGCGCCACTTCTCGTAGCGCGTCCAGGGCCGTGCCCACGCTCCGTACCACATGGCTGCGGGCCGTGAGGTCTCGAATGAGCGCCGCCCGCACCATCTGGTCGTCTTCGACCACGAGCACACTCGCCATGCCCGAACCGTACGGCATGTACCAAGCGATAGGGCACTATGTGCTGATGCGCCGAGCCTTGACGTATCTCGCCATATGGGCAGGGGCCACCGGTCTCGCCGTCATGCTCTCCTGGCTGGGCGTCCGGGACGTCCTACGCGGCGCGGTCTTCGACCGGCCCGGTGCGATCCCCGTGGTCGGGCCGGTCATCCACGCCAGCCCGGGGCCGCGCCCGGTCAGCGACACGGCGGGCGACACAGCCACGGCACGGCCGCCCCATCGGACGCCTCGGTCCACCCCACGACCATCCCCGACGCACTCCTCCACCCCCGCGAGGCCCCCCGCGACGAGCCAGCCCGCCAACGTGCGCAGCTTCACCTCACGAGGTGGCCGGGCCGCGTTCTCGCTGACCCCCGGGGCCGTACGCCTGATCTCGGCGACCCCGAGCCAGGGGTACGGAACGAAGGTCACCCCCGGCACCGGATGGCTACGGGTGGACTTCACCGCCGGCGACAGGACCTCCTCGATCATCGCCTCCTGGTATCAGCACGCCCCGATGGTGCAGGTCTACGAGTACTGACTACTGACGCCCACGGATACGACCGGGAAACAATTTGCACATTGTCCGGAAACGGCGTCCTATTCCCCTTGCCGTGATCTTCTGCTCGGAGCATTGTCGGAACCGCTCAGAGCCAGAGGAGAGAAACGTGCGACGTCGACACGTGTTCAAGGTCTGCGCGGCGGCCGGTGCGGTCGCGACGGCCACCCTGATGACCCTGCCCAGCGCCACGGCCGCGGCCCATTCGCGCCCCGTAATCGGGAAGTACCACCACGTGGTGGTGATCTACGAAGAGAATCACAGCTTCGACAACCTGTACGGCGGTTGGGGCAAGGTGAACGGCCAACGCGTCGACGGCCTGCGCCGTCAGACCGGCAAGCAGGTCGCCCAGAACGGTGAGCCCTACAGCTGCCTGTTGCAGAAGGACGTCAACCTGACCGCTCCCAGCCCCCTCGGCTCGACCTGCCAGGACCCCGCGCACGGGGTGACCGACAGCCACTTCGCGAACCAGCCGTTCACGATCGACGACTACATCCACCCGGCCGACAAGACCTGCCCGGCACCGGGGGTGTTCGCGCCGAACGGCGTGCTCAAGGACAGCGCCGGCGCCGAGCCCGGCGGCTGCACCCGGGACCTGGTGCACCGCTTCTACCAGGAGCAGTACCAGATCAATGGCGGCAAGCAGGACCGTTATGTGACCGGCAGCGACGCCGTCGGCCTGACCATGGGCACCTACGACACCAAGTCCCTGCCGATCTACACCTACCTGCACTCACACGGGGCACCCAACTACGTGATCGCCGACCACTTCTTCCAGGGCTCGTTCGGTGGCTCGTTCCTCAACCACCAGTATCTGATCGCGGCGCGGGCCCCGGTCGACACCGCGGCCGGTCCAGGTGGCGCGGACGCGGGCCTGCACTCCGTGGTGGACGCCAACGGATTCCCGAACACCTACCCGCTCTACACGCCCACCACGGCCGTCAAGGACGCGCAGCTCACCCAGGCGTGCGGGCCGACAGCGAATCCCGCCGTGGCCTGCGGCGACTACGGCGTCAACACGATGCAGCCGTCCAGCGCCCCGGCCGGCGGCGGGGCCAAGCTGCCACTGATCGACGACACGGTCTACCCGAACATCGGCGACCGGCTGAGCGCGAAGAACATCCCCTGGGCGTGGTACTCCGGCGGCTGGAACGACGCCGCCTCCGGGCACCCCGGACCGCTGTTCCAGTTCCACCACCAGCCGTTCAACTACTTCGCGGCGTACGCCCCCGGGCAGCCGGGCCGGGCACATCTCAAGGACGAGACCGAGTTCCTCTCCGCGGCGCAGCAGGGAACCTTGCCGACCGTGAGCTTCGTCAAGCCGTACGGTGCGGAGAACGAGCACCCGGGCTACACCGGCGAGACCGGTGGCAGCGACCACCTGGTCACGCTGCTCAAAACGATCGAGAACGGGCCGCAGGCCAAGGACACCCTCGTCGTCGTCACCTATGACGAGTTCGGCGGCTCCTGGGACCACGTGGCCCCGCCTGGCAAGGGCAGCCCGACCCAGGGCGTTTCCGACCAGTTCGGCCCCGGCACCCGGGTGCCGACGCTCGTCCTGAGCAAGTCACTGCCGAACTCGGGCGTCGACCACACCGTCTACGACACCACGTCGATCCTGGCCACGCTGGAGCGGGGCCTCGGGCTGAAGCCACTGGGCAGCCGGGACGCGAAGGTTGCCGACCTGCGCGGCGCCCTGTCCGCCTCCTGGCGAAGCTGAGTTGAGCCTCCGGGGGCCACGCCACGCGGCGTGGCCCCCGTCGGGCGAGCCGGCGGCCGTGGCCGATTACGGGGAGTCGCCCAGGGTGACGACCAGGTGACCGGCCGCGTCGTATCCCTTGAAAGTCGACCTGCTTACGGCCACGCGATGCGGCGCGGTCTTCGGACCCGGGCCGGGACCTGGTGAACTACAGGGCGGCGCTGTAGCGGTGCTCGGGGCGCCCGGTCGTCCCGTACCGGAGCCTCAGGTGCACCACGCCGTGCTGGGCCAGATAGGTCAGGTACCGCTGGGCGGTGGGACGGCTGATGCCGACGGCGGTGGCGACCTCCGCCGCCGAGACATCGTCTGGGGCGGAACGGACCGCGTCCCTGACCCGCTCGAGCGTGGGCGCGGAGTGCCCCTTGGGCAGGCTGGCCGGAAGGGCCGCGGGTCCGCGCAACAATCCGTACAGAGCATCCACATCGGCCTGGTCGGCGTGAGCCGCCTCGTCCAGAGTGGTGAGCCGCTCGCGCAGCCCCTGGTAGGCGACCAGCCGCTCGCGGAGCGCGCTGAAGCCGAACGGCTTGACCAGATAGTGCACTGCTCCCAGTTGCATGGCGGTGCGGACGCTGGCCACGTCACGGGCGGCTGTGATCACGACGATATCGGGCCGGTGAGCGCCGTCCACCAGTTGCCGGATGACGTCGAGGCCGTTGCCGTCAGGCAGGTAGAGGTCGAGCAGCACGAGATCCGGGTGCAGCTCGCCGACCGCTTCGAGGATCTCCGCGGCGCTGTGGGCCTGACCCAATACGGCGAAACCCGGCAGGCGCTCGACATAGGCGGTGTGGATCTTGGCGACGTGAAAGTCGTCGTCGGCGACCAGGACTCCGATCATCGAGCACTCCTTGCCATCGTGCCGCTCGGCAGCTCGACCGTGAACACGGCGCCGACACCCTCGCTGACCTGGATCCGGCCGTTGAGCCGCAGCACCAGGCGATGCACGATCGCCAGGCCCAGACCACGGCGGAGGATGTCGGTCTGCGGCTTGGTGCTGTAACCGTCCATGAAGATCGAGTCGGTGGCGCCGGGCGGGATGCCGAGGCCGGTATCGGAGACGACCATGGTGATGCCGTCACCGTCGGTGAGCTGAACCGAGACCGCGGCGTCCGGAGTTCCCGCCGCCGCGTCGATGGCGTTGTCGATCAAGTTGCCGAGGACGGTCAGCAGCCCCTGCACATGAGGTGGCGAGTCGCCCAGCCACGAGTCGTCGGTCAGGGTGAGGGTGACGCCCCGTTCTGCGGCGACCGCGGACTTGGCCAGGATCAGCCCGACCACCAGCGGGTTGGCGATCCGCTCCCGTACCGACTCCGACAGCGCGGCCTCGGCGCCCTCCGCCGCGGTGAGGTAGGCCAGCGCCTCCTCGGGCTCACCCAGCTCCAGCAGTCCGGCGACGGTGTGCATGCGGTTGGAGAACTCGTGCTGCTGGGCCCGCAGCGCGTCGGTCAGACCACGTACGCTGTCCAGCTCCCGCAGCAGGCCGGAGAGCTCGGTGCGGTCCCGCAGAGTGACCACAGCCCCGAACTCGCGGCCGCTCAAGATCACCGGCCGCCGGTTGACGGTGAGGTAGTGCTCATCGGTGAGAACCACCGCGTCGAGGCCGCCGGTGTCGCCCGCGAGCAGATCACGCAACCTGCCCGGTGGCAACAGCTCCTCCAGCCGCAACCCGAGCCCTGCGGTGCCCAGCCCGAGCAGCCGCCGCGCCTCGTCGTTGACGAGGGTCACCAGCCCGGCGGGATCAAAGGCGATCACGCCCTCCTTGATACCGTGCAGCATGGCCTCGCGCTCCTGGAGCAGTGTTGCGATCTCTTCCAACTCCAAGCCGAAGGTGCGCCGTTTGAGCCGCCAGGCCAGCACATAGGAGGCGAGGGCGCCAAAGCCCAGCGCCAGGCCGAACCATAGGGCGAAAGCGGGCAGCACCCCCCACAGCGCACCGGAAACCTCATTTTCCGAGATCCCTGCGGAGACCTCACCCACGAACGGGCCGGTAGGCCCGTAGATCGGGGCCTTGCCGTTGGCGGAGCGGCCGAGGCTGCCGTGGTCGATGCCGACATGGTCGTTGTCGTCGTGGATCAGCGGCTCCTCGACAGGCTGGCCGATCAACTCCGGATTGGGGTGGGAGTGCCGGATCCCACGCGTGTCGATCACCACGATGTAGGTGGCATGGGTCGCGCCCCGGATCCGCTCAGCGGTGCTCTCGACGAGGTCGCCCGCGCCGCCGTACTCCATGGCACCCCTGATCTCCGGCGTGGTGGCGACGGTACGCGCGATGGCCAGGACGCGCTGCTTGTACTGCGTGTCGAGCTGGGCGCGCTCCTCGTGAGCGAACAGGGCGAAGCCGACCAGCATGCTCGCCACCAGGATGGTGAGTTGGCTGGTCAGGATGCGAGTGGACAGCTTCCGGCCACGGGGGGGCCACATGCCTCGAGTATGCCAAGCAAGAACAAATCAGCCTATCGGCGGCCCGTGAGCAATATGCACAAAACAGCGACTTACCCGGGAACCGAACGCAATGATCACCAGACGTGCCCAGACCGCCCCGGGCCCGACCTGGACGGACACAAGCGTTGGACCAACCAGTGGAAGCAAGATCGGTTCGCCTGGCTCATCCTGATGTCAGAGCACGTGACCGGCAATCCGCCAAGCCACGCTGAGCAAAACGCACAAAAGTCATCAAAACGCGAAATAGCAGCAGAATCATGCGCAATTGTTTCGCCAATGTTTCCAGCGCTCTATGGTCCTCCCAACCGGCACGCCGCGCCCATCCACTGGGCGTGCTGGCGGGCTATCAGGGGAGGGATTAAGGATGCAACCACAGGTGCGCCGATCGCCCGATCGGCCCGAGGTGCCGGCGATTGATCTGCAAGCCGTGACAAAGCGGTTCACCACGCCGAGCGGTTCGATCTACACGGCACTGAAAGACCTTGACCTTCAGGTTAAACCAGGGGAATTCTGTGCCGTAGTCGGACCCACCGGTTGCGGAAAATCCACCACACTGACCCTGGTGTCGGGTCTCGAGCGGCCCTCGCTCGGCACAGTCAAGGTCCACGGCAAGGATGTATCCGGTATCACCCCGGGCGTCGCATTCATGTTCCAGACAGACGCGGTCCTGCCATGGAAGACAGTGCTCGACAACGTCGCACTCGGCCCGAGATTCCGCGGAACGAAAAAACCACAGGCCTACGCCAACGCACGGGACTGGCTCAGCCGAGTCGGACTCGCCGGATTCGAAGACCGGTTCCCCCACCAGCTCTCCGGCGGAATGCGCAAGCGGGTTGCGCTGGCACAGAGCCTGATCAACGAGCCACGAATCCTGCTCATGGACGAACCGTTCAGCGCTCTGGACGTCCAGACCCGGGCGATCATGTCCAACGAGCTGCTGCAACTGTGGGATCTCACCCGTCCCGCCGTCGTGTTCGTCACCCACGACCTTGAGGAAGCAATCGCCCTGGCCGACAAGGTGGTTGTACTCACCGCCGGTCCGGGCGGAACCGTCAAGGCGACCTTCGACATCGACCTTCCCCGGCCGCGGGTGGTCCAAGAGGTCCGTTTCGAGCCACAGTTCGTCGACCTCTACCACCAGATCTGGGAAGCCCTTCGCTCCGAAGTCGACACGGCGTACGCGCAGACCATCGCAGCGGTCAGCGAGGAGGCTTCGTGATGACCGTTGGCACGGACGTCACCGCAGCCGGTGAGGATCTGGAGGTTTCCGAGACCGAGCGTGCACACCGATCAAGGGCGCGACGGCGCAAGGTGGTGGTGCACTGCACTCAACTCGCCGTGCTCCTCGTCATCATCGGGGGCTGGCAGCTCTGGGTCGGAAACGATTCACGCAAGATCATTCTGTACGGCGTTCCCTCGGGAATCTTCAACCGACTGCATACCTGGGTCGTTGATGGCACCGCCATCGGCTCACTTGGCGACCAGATCAAGGTCACGCTTGAGGAAGCGTTCATCGGTTTCCTCATCGGGACCGCGCTCGGTATCACCTGTGGGATCGCGCTCGGACGTATCCGATTCCTCGCCGATGTCTTCAGCCCCTACATCAAAGTCCTGAACTCGATTCCGCGCATCGTCCTGGGATCGGTGTTCGTACTGGCCTTCGGTCTCGGCATCGAATCGAAGGTCCTGCTAGTGATCGTGTTGGTGTTCTTCGGCGTCTTCTTCAACGCTTTTCAAGGCGTCCATGAAGTCGACCGGAACCTCATCGCCAACGCCACCATCCTCGGCGGCTCACGCTG
>JAOPYO010000128.1 GCA_025964575.1 Actinomycetes bacterium | reverse complement strand
CGGTGCGCACCTCCTCGTTGTCGCGGTGGCGTCCGGTCTCCCACTTGACGTGCTCGCTCATGGTCATGGCTCCCTGTCGTAGACGATCTGGGCGTGGTCGTGGTTGGCCTGGCATTCCTTGTGAGCCCGTTTGGCCCGGTCCACCTGGGCGGTCTCCCGGGCCTTGGTCTTGTGGAAGACCGTCATCAAGACGACCCGGCGGCCCGGGGCCAGCCAGTAGGAGATCCGTAACTGGAGGGGGTGTAGAGGGATGCGCAGTTCCCGTACCCCGTCGCCGAGATTACGCGCATAGGGCTCGCCCAGAGTCTCGGCCTCCTCGGCAAGCAGTTCGGCGTACGCCATCACGCGGCCGTAATCCCGATCGGGGAGCGAGTCCAGCCAGTCCCGCACTTCGGGTTCCAACTCGATGTCGTACAGGCTCATGCATTCAACGGTATATGCATTCGATGGTATGGGCAACTGGCGCCACAGAATGGCTGGCCTGTTTTCCGGCTGAGAGCTAAAGCAGGTCCCGGTTCGGCGTGACCGGGGCCGGTCACATGGGGCGGTGGGCGCTGGCGACCAGGTGGATGCCGACGGACTCGTCGCCGATGGGGGCGTCCATCTCGGTGCGCACGAGGCCACTCAGACCTTGCGGGTCGCCGGCGAGGATGTGCTCGACCGTCGAGGGGGACAGGGCCGTACGGGGTTTGATCCACTCGACCTCTAGGCCCGCGTCGGTCAGCAGCTCGCGGAGTTGCTCGGACCAGAAGCAGCGGGTGATCGTGCCATCCGGCCAGGGCACCAAAACGACCTCGGCTTTGGGGACGTCGGACAGCTGAGCCCAGCAGTTCTGCTCGGCCAGGATCGCCATGCCGAGCATCAGGGAGTCCACGCAGAGCAGCACTCGGCCGCCGGGCCGCAGCACCCGGGCGATCTCCGCGACCGTGGCCTCGGTGACGAGATGCCGGGAGAGCACCCGATCCTCGGCGATCACCGCGTCCACGCAGCCGTCCGCCAGGAATTTCAGGGAGCCGGCGTCCCCGACGACAGGATGGATGCCGAGCTGTGGCCGGTCCTCGGGTGGGCGGGAGAGCACCTCGATGACGGTGTGGCCGGCCGAGGCCGCCTGGGGTGCGCAGCGGGCCCGCAGACCGGAGATGTCGAGCAGGTGGGCGGGCTTGCGGGGAAGCCAGTGGGTCAGCTGAGCCGAGGCGACGGCCCAGTAGAAGGTCCAGTAGCTCGCCAGGGAGTCAACATCGCTCGGATCGTGGCGCAGGCTGACCACGGAGGGGGTCGTCGGAGGTCTCGCCGGCAGCGGCAGCAACGGTCGTGGCTCCTGTTCTCGCCGTGTACCTGACATCCTTCCCCGATAGCGCCCCGTATCACCGTCCGTGCAGGATGGGTAGAAGTGGCGTAAACCCTCCCGAAGACTTACCTGCGATCGTCTTTCCCGGTCGGGGAATCCTACGGGTGGCCACGACGTTGCAGCGTGCTGTAACCCTCTGCGATACGAACGAGGTGCAGCCGATGACCACAGTGCTTCACCCTCCTGCCCACATTCCGCCGCCCCGGGCGGCGCGTGACATGAGGGGCGCTGTCGTAATCCCCCAGCGCGGCCCTATATCGTCGTTCAGGAGTGGTGCCACAGGTGCCACCTTGAATGAGGGGGTGGGTTCGGTCCCGGGCACCGTGGAGACGGTGGAGCAGCGCAGCGATAGATTCCAGCGCGACGTGCTCCCCTTCCTGGATCAGCTGTATTCGGCAGCGCTGAGGATGACGCGTAACCCGGCCGATGCGGAGGATCTCGTCCAGGAGACCTTCGCCAAGGCTTTTGCGTCCTTCCACCAGTTCAAGGAAGGCACGAACCTCAAGGCCTGGCTGTACCGCATCCTGACGAACACCTTCATCAACTCCTACCGCAAGAAGCAGCGCGAGCCGAAGCAGTCCGCGTCCGAAGAGGTCGAGGACTGGCAGCTCGCCAGGGCGGAGTCGCACACCTCCAGCGGGCTCAAGTCCGCCGAGGCCGAGGCGCTGGAACACCTGCCCGACTCCGATGTGAAGACCGCCCTGCAGGAGCTCCCCGAAGAGTTCCGGATCGCGGTCTACCTTGCCGATGTCGAGGGCTTCGCATACAAGGAGATCGCCGACATCATGGGCACACCGATCGGTACGGTGATGTCGCGCCTGCATCGTGGCAGGCGGCAGTTGCGGGTCATGCTGGAGAACTACGCCCAGGACCGCGGCCTTTCGCGTACGGGGGCTCAGTCCAGGGAGGACTCGGCATGAGCTGCGGCAACCACCATGAGACGCCCTGCGTCGAAGTGCTCGACCGGATCTACACCTATCTCGATGGTGAGCTCGACCAGGGCGGCTGCGCCCAGGTCAAGCAGCATCTCGACGAGTGCGGTCCCTGCCTGCGGGAGTACGGCCTGGAAGAGGTCGTGAAGAAGCTCGTCAATAAGTCCTGCGGCTGCGACCCGGTCCCAGGTGATCTGCGGTCCAAGGTGCTGGACCGGATCCAGAAGCTTCGCGCCGAGATCACCGAAACGGACGCCCCCGAAACAGCTGACCCGCCTGGGCATAAGACGCGCACATAGGGACTGCCAGGGTCGCGACGGCCGAGTGCTCGGTAGGGTTCGCTTGTGCTCGTATTGGTCACCGGCGCGGCCGGCTTCATCGGTTCCCATCTCGTCGACAGGCTGATCGCCGATGGCCATGAGGTCATCGGGGTCGACGACCTGTCCTCCGGCGCCAATCTGCGGGACGGCGTCGAGCTGATCGAGATGGATGTGGCAGACCCCGCGCTGCTCACGCTCGCCGCCGACCGCCGTCCCGAGGTGATCTGCCATCTCGCCGCCCAGGTGAGCGTGCGGGTCAGCGTCGCCGAGCCTCTGCACGACGCCCGGGTCAACGTGCTCGGCACCGTGAACGTGCTGGAGGCGGCCAGGCTGGCCGGGACGCGCAAGGTGGTCTTCAGCTCCAGCTGCGCGGTGTACGGGGTGCCTGCCGCACTTCCGGTGTCAGCGGACGCGGCCCTGGCTCCCAAGTCGCCCTACGCGGCCTCGAAGGTCTGTGGCGAGGTCTATCTCGAGATGTACCGCGCGCTGCACGGCATCGACTTCACCACGCTCACCCTGGCCAACGTCTATGGCCCGCGGCAGACCCCGGAGGGCGAGGCCGGTGTCGTCTCGATCTTCTCCGCCGGGCTGCTCACCGGTAAGCCGACCCAGGTGTACGGAGAGGGCAAGCAGACCCGGGACTACGTCTACGTCCTGGACGTCGTCGACGCCTTCGCCAAAGCCTGCGGGGAGCAGGGCGGCGGCCGCCGGTTCAACATCGGCACCGGCCTGCAGACCACCGACCGGGACCTGCACAGCCTGGTCGCGGAGGCCGCCGGAACGGCGGACGAGCCCGGCTTCGCGCCACCCCGGCAGGGTGACCTGCCGGCGATGGCGGTCGACCCCGGACCGGCCCGGGACGGCCTGGACTGGGAGCCGACCACCGGCCTGCGCGAGGGCCTGGCCGCTACCGTGGCCTGGGCGCGCAACCGCTGAGCGTCCAAGAGATCACTCAAGGTGACGATTTGTTCACGCTTTGCTCACGATTCCCTTCTTTCCTGTGTGACGCATGCCTCCCGCGTTAGTGTGGTGCCGTAATTCAGCGGCGGGAGCATTGCTGGTCCGAGCGATCGGACATCGGGGAGGCAAGGGAAATGCTCAATCGTGTGATGATGGCACTCTTTGTTACTGCCGTCGTGGTCATGGCGCTGCTGCCACATCCTTCGGGCGTCTCCTGGGCTTGAGGCTGGTCTCCAGAGCCAGATTGACCCAGGCAGTGGCCCGCTCATCGTCGACTCCTGAGGGGGCGGCAATGCGTGGACTTCCCCTCGCTGCCTGGGCGTATGTCGTGGGGGTGGTCGCCTTGGCGACCGGCCTGATCACGACTGCGTCCTTCGCGGGGCTTCAGTGGCGCACGTTCGGTGTGCTTGCAGTGCTGTTCCTGGTGTGTGATTCGGCGCCGGCCGCGCTCAACAGTGAGCGGGCCCGGGTCTCGATCAGTTTCTCGGCCAGCCTGGCATCGGTGGTCCTTCTCGGGCCCGCCGGTGCCGCCCTGGTCGGGGCCTGCGCGGTCGTGACCGGACAGCGTCACCTGGGGCCGGTCAAGCGCCTGTTCAACGCCGGTCAGTTCGCCCTCTGCGGCTACGTGGCGGGCCAGGTCTTCGTCCATGTCGGCGGGACTCCGTGGGCGAACGGGGTGTCGCCCAACTCGGTCTCCGGGACCCTGGGGCCCTTCATCGCGGCCGACGTGACCTTCGTGGCGGTGAACCTGCTGTTGATCGGCGGCGTACTGGTGACCGCCAAGCATGTCTCCGTGCGCGGTTTCCGCTGGGGACCGATCATTCATCTGGCCTCGGACTGCCTCGGCTACGGCATGTTCGGCCTGCTCATCGCCGGCCTGTGGTCCGAAGTGGGGGCGCCCTCCGCGTTCCTGGTCCTGCTGCCGCTGTTCATCGCCCGCTGGGCGTTCGCGCTGACCCAGGCTCAGCAGAAGGCCTATGACGCCACCATCGCCGCGCTCTGCCAGGCGGTCGAGACCAAGGATTATTACACCCGCGGGCACAGCGAGCGGGTCAGCCGCGGCTCGGTGATGATCGCCGAGGAGATCGGCATGCGGCCGGAGCGGGTGACCGCCATCCGCTACGCGGGAATGCTGCACGACGTGGGCAAGCTGGGCGTGCCCACCAAGGTGTTGCAGAAGCCCGGCGGGCTCACAGAGGAGGAGTACGCCGCGGTCCAGCTGCACCCGATGCGTGGGCTGGAGATCGTACGAGAGATCGGGTTTCTCGACGAGGCGCTCAATGGGATCATGCACCACCACGAGAAGATGGACGGCACCGGTTATCCGATGGGCCTGGCCGGGGATGAGATCCCCGAGTTCGCGCGGGTCATCTCGGTTGCCGACGTCTTCGACACGCTGACCTCCACCCGTTCCTACCGGAAGGCATGGTCGATCGAGGAGGCCATCGCCGAGCTGCGGCGCTGTGCCGGGAAGCACTTCGACCCGGCCCTTGTCGAGGCCTTCCTGCGCGCCCTGGACCGTACGGACTGGGAGCCGCCCATGCCGGTCACCCTGCCCGAGGACGACGTCGAGACCACCGAGCAGGATCACGATGATCCGACCGTGCCCCTCAAGGTGGCGGGCGAGGGCGCCCGGTGGTGAACGCGGCCGAGCGCCCCGATCGGAGACCTGGCTGGCAGACCATGGACTCCGGCCAGTTGCTGCTGATCGCGACCGCCGGGCTGGTCGTGATCGCCGTGGTCACCCAGGTGGCCGCGGTCGGACTGGTCCATCCGGACACCGCGGTCATCTTCGGGTCGCTCGTCGCGCTGGGCGAACTCGCCCGAATGGTCATGCCGGGTGACCGGGAGGTCGCCCCGATCGGCACGGCCGGGGCGCTCGGCTACGCGCTGCTGCTCAGGGTCGGGGAGCGTCCCGCCCTGCACTCCCCGTCACAGGTGGTGGCCGTCACCGCGGCAGGGATGCTCATCGGCTCGCTGCCGCACATCGCCGTCGGCCGTTCGCCACGCCTGGACGCGATGGCCCGGCGGCTGCTGTCTGTGACCATCGTCGCGTTCGCCTTCCGGCTGATCGCCCACAGCCCGACGGAGAAGAGCGGCTGGACGCCTGTGCTCTCCCTCATGGCCGTGCTCGTCATCGCCTCCTGCCTCTTTGACGTGATGATCGCCGCGGTGATCCGGGCGGAGATGGTCCGGGTCCGCTTCGGCATCGCGATGGCGGACGAGATCCAGGCCAAGTGGGCCCTGTGCCTGGCAAGCGGCACCACGGGCATGCTCATCGCGGTCGCCACCTCGGTCATGGGGCTCACTGCGTTGCTGGTGTTCACCGCACCGATCCTGATGACCCAGTTCGCATTCCGCCGTTACGCCGGCATCCGGGCCACCTACCTGCAGACCGTACGGGCGCTGTCGCGGGTCACCGAGGTCGGCGGCTACGTCGAGGCCGGCCACTCCCGGCGCGTCTCCCGGCTGTCCGTGGCGATGGGCCGGGAACTGGGCATGGCGGAGCCGGAACTGCTGGACCTCGAGTACGCCGCGCTCATGCACGACATCGGCCAGCTCTCGCTGGGAGACCCCATCCCCGGTGGGGCGACCGTGCTGGCCTCGCCGAGTGAACAGCGCCGGATCGCCGAACTCGGCGCAGGAGTGATCGAGCAGACGGGTGTGCTGTCCCGGGTGGTGGAGATCGTACGCCGCCAATCCGACTCCTACCGGGTTCCGAAGCCGAGCCGGGACGCGGCGGCTCGGGAAACGCCGGGCGGGCAGCCCGACCCCGTGATCACCGCGCCGCCCCTGGGCAGCAGGATCATCAAGGTCGCCAACGCCTATGACGACCTGGTCGGGGACTCCGCGGACCGGGACCGTGCCGCCGCCGTACTGGAGCGGTTGCGGCTCGATTCGGCCTCTGAGTACGACCCCGCCGTGGTCGAGTCGCTCGGCCGCGTCATCGACCGCGGCTCGCTCGTCCGCCGTTGATGTGACCGTCCGGCGCGGACGCACAAATCTACGGGTGGGTATTTGTTGGTCACGCTACCCGTGGCGTGGGAGTTCGTTTACTAGTGTCGGCCACGTTCGGTGGCTGTCACTGGTACGAAGACAAAAGAGGTCCTTAGTGTTCGACTCCGTCCTCATCGCGAACCGCGGGGAGATCGCCAGCCGGGTCATTCGCACCGTACGGGCGATGGGTTTCAAGGCCATCGCCGTGTACTCCGAGGCGGACGCCGGCCTGCCCTTCGTCACCGAGGCCGACGAGGCGATCCTCATCGGCCCGGCCCAGCCGGCCAAGAGCTACCTGGACGCCGACGCGGTCCTGGAGGCGGCCAGGCGCACCAACGCCCAGGCCATCCACCCGGGCTACGGCTTCCTGGCCGAGAACGCGGCCTTCGCCCAGCGGGTCATCGACGAGGGCCTCGTATGGATCGGCCCACCACCGCAGGCCATCGTCCAGATGGGCGACAAGATCAACGCGCGGAACCTGATGGAGAACGCGGGGGTGCCCGTCGCGGGAGGCACCCGGGAGCCGGTCGCCACCGTCGAGAAAGCCGTCACGGCTGCGGCGGGCATCGGCTATCCGGTCATGGTCAAGGCGGCCGGTGGCGGCGGCGGCATCGGCATGAGCGTCGCCCGCGACGAGGCTGAGCTGCGCACCGCGTACGAGACCGCGCGCACCCGGGCCGAGCGCTTCTTCGGCAATCCCGACATCCTCCTCGAGCGCTATGTCGAACGGGCCCGCCACGTCGAGGTGCAGATCCTCGGACTGGCCGACGGCACCGTGGTGGCCCTGGGCGAGCGGGACTGCTCGGTCCAGCGCAGGCACCAGAAGGTCGTCGAGGAGACGCCGTCGCCGGGGATCACTCCTGAGCTTCGGGCGCGCATGCTCGCCGCGGCCGTGCGGGCCGGGGAGGCGGTCGGCTACCGCGGTGCCGGGACGGTGGAATGCCTCGTCGACGCCGACACCCAGGACTTCGTGTTCCTCGAGATGAACACCCGGCTGCAGGTCGAGCATCCGATCACCGAGTTGGTCACCGGCATCGACCTGGTCGAGCAGCAACTGCTGATCGCCGCGGGGAAGCCGGTGTCCTTCGAGACCCACCGGGCGGAAGGCCACGCGATCGAGTTCCGGGTGTACGCCGAGGACCCCAAGCGTTTCCTGCCCAGCCCAGGTGACATCGCGGTCTGGGAGGAGCCGGTCGTTGAGGGGACGATGGGGCACGGCCAGGGGAGTGTGACACCGTGCATCCGCATCGACGCCGGCTATGCCGAGGGCAACAAGGTCACTCCGTTCTATGACCCGTTGCTCGCCAAGCTCTGCGTCCGTGCCGCGGACCGGGCCGCCGCGCTCGACCTCGCCCGTGAGGCGGTCGCCGCCTTCCGCATCGAGGGGCTCAAGACCAACCTGCCGTTCTTCACCGAATTGCTCGGCAACGCCGAGTTCGAGACCGGGACGTACGACACGGGCCTCGTGGGCCGGATGCGCGCGTCCTGAGCTGTCAGAGTTGCTTGTGAGGGCGACCTCGTAAGGATTTACCAACAGTGGTCCGGGCGCGGGGTCCGGCCGATCTGAGAGAGGGGCCATCATGGCTGAGGTCCGCGCGGAGATGGTCGCGAACGTTTGGAAGATCGTCGTCGCCGAGGGTGACCAGGTGGAGGATGGCGACACCCTCGTCATCCTGGAGTCGATGAAGATGGAGATCCCGGTCCTTGCCGAGGATCCCGGGGTGGTCGCCCAGCTCAAGGTGGCGGAGGGCGACGTCATTCAGGAAGGCGACCTGATCGCCGTCATCGAATAGCCGGCTCATCAGTGGTGGCCGGACGGAGGAGTACTCTTCAGCCGTGAGCGAGACGTATTGCGAGCATTGTGGGAACGCCCTCGGTGAGGTGGGGCACGAGGCCTGCCGGCTCGCCCTGCGGATGGAACCGCCGCGTTACTGTGCCGACTGTCGGCGCCGGATGATCGTCCAGGTGACTCCGACCGGCTGGACAGCCCGCTGCGTCGAGCACGGTGCCCTGACGTCGACACTGTCGTGATCGTGCGGTTGGTGTCGGGGTTTGCCGACGTGGCTTCGGCACGACGCAGGGCTCAGGGTGATGTGGTGGCGTGCGCGATCACAATGTAAGCGCGTAGGTGAGCAGATCTACGCCGGGCACCGGCGACCAGTCTCGCTCGGGGGTACGCTCGAAGCCGATGCGCACATAGATCCGGTGTGCCGGCCCCATGTTGCGCTGGGTGGACAGCCGCAGTCCGGTGAAGCCCGACGCCCTGGCCCGGTCGATGCAGGCCCGCACGAGCGCGCCGCCCACTCCTTTGCCGCGTGCCGCCGCGCTGACGGCCAGCATCCGGAACTCCGCCTCGTCGGCGGCGGCGAGCTCGGCGTAGATGCTGTCGGGTGGGCAGTACGACACGGAGCCCACGAGCTCGCCCGCCAGTTCGGCCACCAGCAGTTCGGCTTCCGCCGCCCGATCCGCGGCGTCCCGCAGGATGCTGACATAGGACGACTCCGGGGAGATCAGCCCGTCCTTCAGATACGCGTCGACCGTGAGATCACCGACGAGGTCGTACTCCTCTGGCCGAGCGAGCCTGATCGTCACGGGGCCCATGGGACCCATGTTGCTCTCGTCAGCACCGGACCAGGCACTATCTCGGATCGGCATGGATGGGAGCGTACAACGGCAATTGGAGTAGTTGGGCAACGTTGGCGTTGGCAAGCGATCACTTGCTATGAGCATCCAGCCAGCACACGTGGCGGCGCGGCTGGCGCCTCGCCCTCGCCGCCCTGGGCGTCCCGCTGAGTGCATGCTCGTTCGACGAACCCTCAGGGTGAGTTGAGCGCCCGACAGTTCTGCTCGTCGGGGAGGAGCGGGCGGACGCGCAGGGTGTAGATCTTGCCGCCGCTGAGCCACCGAGCGTCCGGGGCGGCACCGTGGAAGAGCCTGGTGGCCCGGTCCAGCTCGTGTCCGGTGAACAGCGTGCAGAGCCCCACGCCGACGGGCTCGCCGCGATCCAGTCGGCCGAGCGGCCAGTTCGTCGGCTGCGTCCCCGTGGTTTGGACGGACTCTACGGCGAGCACCGCCAGACGAGCGGGTTTGTACGGGGCGGGATCGCTCATGAGATCGGTCTTCGGCCATCCTGGGCCGTTGCCCTGCGCATGGAGCCGCTGCCTCCAGAACTGCTCCGCGGGGTCGTTCTCCGTCCCAACTTCGATGACCCGCGTGGTCGCGGTCTTGCCACCCGCCGTGAACGTCAGCTTGAGGTAGGTGGCGTCCGCGACGCCCTGCCGGTCGACGGTTCGCGATCGGTCCAGCCCGGTCGCGTACGCATCGTCGATGAGCCGCTGCAGGGCCGCCGAGGTCAGCCGGTACTCCATGGGCTGTGCTGCGGAGCCGCCGAGCCGTTCCTTGGGCGCGATCGCGCGTCCGTCGCCGTACAGGGAGAACTCGGGGAGCTCTCCTGGGCCGCCGAACCCGGCGATGCCACCGCTGACCTGCCCGCGCAGCACGAGCTGACTCGGCCCGGCGGCAGCCGTCCTGACCGGAGTCTTCCCGGGCGCTGAGCCACCCCCGGTCCGCGGTGACGGAGAGCGACTATGGTCAGACGTGCCGGACGCTGACCCGCACCCAGCGAGCAGCACGGCCCCGGTGATCAACGCCACGCCCGTCACTTTCCGCATGGTGATCCTCACGTCGGCCATTCAAGCCCGTACAGACCCCCACTCCCTCCGTGGCCACGCAATGGTTTCGAAAATTATTGCATGATCACAGATGCTGTCAGAGGGTCTGGGAGAGGGCTCTGATCGGCATCTGGAGCTCGACGAGCAGGTCGAGGTCCTTCTGGGCCGGACGGCCGAGGGTGGTGAGGTAGTTGCCGACGATGATCGCGTTGATACCGCCGAGCATGCCCGATCGGGTGCCGAGATCGCCGAGGGTCAGCTCTCGCCCGCCCGCATATCGCAGGATGGTCCGCGGCAGCGCCAGCCGGAAGGTGCCGATCGTCTTGAGCGCTTCCACGCCCTCCACCAGCGGGTACGTGCCGAACGGCGTGCCCGGGCGCGGGTTGAGGAAGTTCAGCGGCACCTCGTCGGGCTGCAGTTCGGACAGCTGGCCGGCGAACTCGGCCCGCTGCTCGATCGTCTCGCCCATGCCGATCAGCCCGCCGCAGCACAGCTCCATGCCCGCTTCGCGGACCATGAGGCAGGTCTCCCAGCGCTCCTCCCACGTGTGGGTGGTGACGACGTTGGTGAAGTGCGACTTGGCCGTCTCGAGGTTGTGGTTGTAGCGGTGCACGCCGAGCGAGACCATCTCGTCCACCAGTTCCTGGGTGAGCATGCCCAGGGACAGCGCGATGTTGATGTCGACGGCGTCATTGATCGCCTTGATGCCCTCGCGCACCTGGGACATGAGCCGCTCGTCCGGGCCGCGCACGGCCGCGACGATGCAGAACTCGGTGGCGCCGGTCGCCGCGGTCTCCTTGGCGGCCTGGACCAGCTCGGGGATGTTCAGCCAGACCGACCGCACCGGCGACTCGAACGTCCCAGACTGGGAGCAGAAGTGGCAGTCCTCGGGGCAGCCGCCGGTCTTCAGCGAGATGATGCCCTCGACCTCGACCTCCGGGCCGCACCAGCGCATCCGTACTTCATGGGCCAGCGCGAGCAGGTCTTCGACCTGGTCGTCGGGCAGCGTGAGGCACTCCAGGGCCTGCTTCGCGGAGAGCCCCTTGCCCTCGTCGAGCACCTGGCGGCGGGCGACGTCGAGGATGTCGGTCACGGTTTCTCCTTGTCAGGGGCCGAATTGCTGTGGAATTCGCCTAGGGCGCAGGTCTCACGGAACGTACCAGCGTCGAACTTCCCGCCGAGCGCCGGGGACAGGCTCTGGCGTGCGACGACGAGGAACTCCGCAGGATCGAGGGCGCCCGATCCGGCCGGTAGTGCGCCGGCCAGCGGGCGGGCGGCCACGGTCTCCAGGTCTCTGATGTTGCTGCGCATGGCCAGATCGGGGTCGCCCGGCCAGGAGCCGATCACCACTCCGGCGAGCTGCACGCCCCGGTTCGCCATGGCCTCCAGGGTCAGCGCGGTGTGGTTGAGCGTGCCGAGATCGGGCCGGGCTACGACGACCACGGCGGCGCCCAGCCAGCGGGCCAGATCGGCGATTGTGGCGCCCTCCTCGTCGAAGCGCACGAGCAGCCCGCCGGCGCCCTCGACGATCACCAGGCGGTGGTCCTCGGCGAGTGCCTGGATCCGTTCGGCGGCATGTGCCAGCCCGACCGGAGGCAGCTCGGCCTGCCGGGCGGCGGCGGCGGGGGACAGCGGGTCGGGGAAGCGGGCGAACTCATGCAGATCGTCGACGCCCGCCAGCCGGCGTACGTCCTGGAGGTCGCCGGGCTCATCCGGTCCCACGCCGGTCTGCCCGGGTTTGACGACCGCCACGGAGGCCCCACGGGCACGTGCCAGAGCCGCCAGCGCGGCGGTGACAACGGTCTTCCCCACGCCGGTGTCGGTTCCGGTGACCACGAGCACACTCACGTTCCGCAGGTTAGCGCGGGTCCCCTACGGCCACGGGCGAGGAAACCGACAGTGTTCGCCGTGCTGTTTTTGTACGGGGACGTATCGCTCAGTCCCAGGGCTGCCACTCATCGGTCGGGATCTCCAGCCCGAACGGGTTCGGCAGCCGGATTACTCCCCGAACTCCCAGGACTCCTGGTGGAGGTAGGCGCCCGTGCCCTGGTCGGGGATGGAGAACAAGGAGGCCCGCGCTATCTTGGGATCCCGGTCGACCAGAAGGTAGTACGGGATCTCCGCTCGGGCGTAGCCGTTCCACTTCGTGATCCTGGTGCGCTTCGGGGTGGGCTTGCGGTCGTCGCCGGCGTTCGACGGGGACGTGACCTCGATGACCAGCTCGACCTGATCGGGGACCAGGTAGGACACTCGGGCCTTCCTCGCCGCAGCGAAGATCTCCGTGTCCAGGATCATGATGTCCGGGACGTAGCCGTCCTGAATGCCGACGAGGTCCATACCCGTGCACTGGAGACACTCCCAGGAGAAGGTCGGGTCCGTGAGCTCGGCCTTGACCACGATTTTCGCGATGTCCTGGATGATGCCGCCGTGTTCGAGGGCGGGCGCTGGTGACACGACGATCTCCCCGCCGATGATTTCGACCTTGAAATACCGATCGGGAAGGTGGAGATGATCGTCCAGTTCACCGCGCGCCCAGAGGGCGTAGGGCGTGTCCGGCAGTTCGACGCCAAGGCGGGCTTCCGTGGTGATGCTCACTTTAGGTGACTCCTCCCTCACGTTCGGCTCCGGTCATTGTAGGAACACCTGTTCTCAGCGTACCCAGAACGCCGTTTCCGGCCCGGGGAGTTCAGCCTGCGGGGGTCGAGGGGCGGCGGAGGCGGGTGACGAACTTGTAGCGGTCGCCGCGGTAGAGCGACTGCGCCCATTCGACCGGCTCTCCGGAGGCGTCGAAGGAGTGCCGGGACAGCAGGAGCATCGGCAGCCCGACGTCCACGCCGAGCAATTGGGCGTCGTGCGGGGTCGCCAGTACCGTCTCGATCGTTTCCTCCGCCTCGTGCAGGTGCACGTCATAGGCGGTGGAGAGGGTCTGATAGAGCGACAGATGCCGGGGGAGTTCCTTGCGGAGTCCGGGGAATCTGCGTGCCGGCAGGTGCGAGGTGTCGACGGACATGGTCTGGCCGTCCGCGAAACGCAGCCGGTGGATACGCAGCACCCGCCCCCCGGGCCGGATGGCGAGCCGGGCGGCGAGCCGCTCGTCGGCGCTGACGTAGTCGATGTCGAGGATCCGGGTCTCCGGGTGCAGCCCGTGGTGGCGCATGTCCTCGGTGTAACCCATCAACTGCAGCTCGTGGGCGACCTTGGGCTTGGCGACGAAGGTGCCCTTGCCCTGGATCCGGTTCAGCCGACCTTCCACTACCAGCTCGGCGAGGGCCTGCCGCACCGTCGTGCGCGAGGTGCCGTAGCGCTCGGCGAGAGTGCGTTCCGGGGGCAGCGGGCTGCCCGGCGCCAGCGACTGGGTGAGCTCGATCAGCAGCTCTTTCAGCTTGTAGTACTTCGGGATCCGAGGCCCCCCAACAGGGGACGAGTGCCCGTAGTTCCCCAGTACTTCACCCCCGTGAATACGCCCCGTCGCCCCCGAGGGCGCCCGCTCAGCCGTCACGTGCGCTCTCCTCGCGTTCACTGTCGGTTGGCCTTGATGTTACGCAAGCAGGGTACGGGTTGGTTTACTCGACAACTGCCTGCAACGCCCCGGTGAGGATTGTGAGCTCCGACTCGGTGATGGAGGCGCGGGCGGTGATCCGCAGGCACGCCCGGCCCTTCGGCACAGACGGGGGCCGGAAACAGCCCACCCGCGCGCCGTGCTCCTGGCAGATCTCGGCCGCACGCAGCGCGGCGTGCGGCTCGCCCAGCACGACCGGCACCACCGCGGCCGCGGGGATGGTGGTCTCGAGGCCGAGGTCGCGCGCGATCCCGGCGATCCGGCGGGCATGCTCACGGGCTCGGGCCGGCAGGTCGGGCTCGGCTGTGATCACATCCAGGGCGGCCAGCGCGGCTCCGGCGGACGGCGGGGCCAGACCCGTGTCGAAGATGAACGCACGGCCCGTGTCGATCAAGGTCTCGATCACCTCGGGCGCGGCCAGGACCGCACCGCCCTGGGTCGCCAGCGACTTCGACAGGGTGAGCGTCAGCACGACATCGGGCTCGCCCGCGATCCCTGCCTCCTGTGCCCCGCCCTGACCGAGGGGCCCGACGACGCCGAGCGCGTGGGCCTCGTCGATCACCAGCAGCGCCCCGTACCGCCGTACGACCGAGTGCAGCTCACGGAGCGGCGCGAGATCGCCGTCCACCGAGAACACTGCATCCGTCACGACCACCGCGTGGTCCTCATCGCGTTCGGCCAGCGCCAGCTCTACCGCGGCGACATCGCGATGGGGAGTGATCACTACGCGTGATCGGGACAGCCGGCAGGCGTCCACGATCGACGCGTGGTTCACCTGATCCGACACCACGAGGGTGCCCGGACCGGAGAGCCCGGCGATCGCTCCCAGGTTGGCGAGATAGCCGGAGGAGAAGACCAGCCCGGCCGGGGTGCCGACGAATTCGGCCAGCCGTGCGTCCAGCGCCGCGTGCAGCTCGGTGGTCCCGGTGACCAGGCGGGAACCGCTGGAACCGACCCCCCACTGACGGGCGGCGCGGATCGCGCCTTCGACCAGCCGAGGATCCCGGGACAGCCCGAGATAGTCGTTGGAGGCGAGATCGATCAGACCGTTGTGCCCGGCCGTCCGGGGGCGGAGCCGGCGTCGCAGCCCCGCCGCGTCCCGTTCTGTGGTCGCCGCGCGCAGCCGCTCCAGGGGATCTTTTCTGTCCATGCCCACGTGTTCATGGCCTCCGCTTCTCTCCGGCGCGTTCTAGGGCGCATCCTTGCAGGATGTCCGACCTGGGATGATGGTCGGGTGCCTACGATGACTGATCTGGTACGGACACGGACCGACCTGGACGACGCCGACCTCGAGTGGCTGCATGCACTGGTGTCTGACTGGCTGTTGCTGGCCGACCTGTCGTTCGCCGATCTCATCCTGTGGGTTCCGCTCTCCTCCGGCAGCTCTCCCATCGACGCCGAGGCCGCACCGCAGGGCGGGCCTGGCGCCTCGGGGGACGTGGCACCGGTGGAAGGCTGGGTGGCGATCGCGCAGATGCGGCCGACGACGGGCCCGACGGCCTACCCTGGCGACCTGGTCGGATCGGTCGCACGGACCGGACGCAGGGGGATGATCGACGTTGCTTGGCGGGAGCGCCGTATCGTCCGGGAGGGCGACCCGGAATGGGGCAGCGGCATCCCGGTCCGGGAGGAGTCGATCCCGATCAGGCGAGGACAGAAGATGCTCGGGGTCATCCAGCGCAGCACCAACCTCTCGTCGGTGCGCACGCCCTCGCGGCTGGAGCTCACCTATCTCGACATCGCGAGCGTGCTGGCCCAAATGATCTGCCTGGGGCGATTTCCGTTCCCGGGCGGGGAACCCAACCTCGTACGCTCGCCGCGGGTCGGCGACGGGCTGCTCCGGCTGGACCATGCCGGCCGGGTCATCTACGCCAGCCCTAACGCGCAGTCGGCCTTCCGCCGGCTGGGGCTGGCGACCGACCTGGCCGACACCCATCTCGGTGAGATCACCGCGCGGTTGTGCGACACCGGGGAGCCGGTCGACGAGTCGCTGATCAGCATCCTGAGCGGCCGTGCCCCGCGGGAGGCCGAGGTCGAGTCGAACGGCTCGGTGGTGCAGATGCGCACCATCCCGCTGATCGACGACGCCTCACGGGTCGGCGCGGTCGTGCTGCTCAGGGACGTCACTGAGCTGCGCTGGCGGGACCGCGAGCTGATGACCAAGGACGCCACGATCAGGGAGATCCATCACCGGGTGAAGAACAACCTGCAGACCGTGGCAGCACTGCTCCGGCTGCAGTCCCGGCGGCTGCGGATCCCTGAGGCTCGGGCGGCTCTGGATGAGGCGGTACGCAGGGTCGGATCCATCGCGATCGTGCACGAGACGCTGTCGCACACTCCTGACGAGCTGATCGACTTCGACGACATCGTGGATCGCGTGATCATGATGGTGGGGGAGGTGTCGACGGCGGAGACCCGTATCGTCCCCAAGCGCACGGGCAGTTTCGGGGTGCTGCCGGCGGCCATCGCCACCCCTATCGCGATGGTGCTGACCGAACTGTTGCAGAACGCCCTTCAGCATGGGCTCCCCGATCGGTTCGGGGTGCTGGAGGTCGCCGCCGCGCGCGGTGGCGAGCGGCTGGTCGTGGTGGTCTCGGACGACGGTGTTGGGCTGCCGCCGGATTTCGATGTGGAGTCGTCGACCAGTCTCGGGCTGCAGATCGTACGGACGCTCGTAGTCGGCGAACTCCATGGGCGGCTGGATTTCCGGGCCCGGGCCGGAGGCGGCACCGAGGTCGTCGTGGACGTGCCCGTCGATGTGCACACCCCTGGGACGCCCGCGGACGGGCGGCTCCGTAAGGCACCCGGCCAAGCCAGGTAGCCGATAACGACGAACGCCCGCAACGTGGCCGCGGGCGTTCGATGTCATAAGAGGTTGCGACTGCCGACCCGGAGGTTTGCGATGTCGAACCTTCGTGCGTTCAACAAGCTCTCTGCGAAATATGCTCAGGCGTTGGCGCGAGTCCTGGCACGAGCGTTGCGCCGCTTGAGCGCGCGTCGCTCGTCCTCGCTCAGGCCACCCCATACGCCGGCGTCCTGACCGGACTCCATCGCCCAGCGCAGACACCCCTCGGTCACGGTGCAACGGCGGCAGACCTGCTTGGCCTCTTCGATCTGCAGCAGCGCCGGTCCGGTGTTGCCGATCGGAAAGAACAGCTCGGGGTCCACGTCACGGCAGGCTGCGCGGTGGCGCCAGTCCATGCGGTCCACTCCTTCGTCAGCGTGGAGCGGTGGCTCCACTTGTGAACGGTTTCACTATCTCGCGAACAACCCGGACCCGATGGTGTGAGTCCGGGGAGGTTGTCCTGCGGCGCTGTGACTGGGGGCGGCGGTGCCGAGCCCCTCGCCAGGCGCACTTTGAGCGTGTCAGGGGCGCCTAGGCGGACGCAAGAGCTTTGAGAAAACTTTCCCAAAGTATGAGTGTCGTATGTGTCACATCAGTAGTTCGAGCGTGTTACTTGGCCGTTAAAGATGTTTCAAACGATGTCAGATGACGATACGTATCGCTTTGGGCACAGAACGGAACGTGACGCTCTCGCGTTCTCCAAGGTAGTCGCCATCGAGTTGGAAGGCGATGGGGCGCGACGAGCTGAGAGTGATCTCCGTCGCATCGTGCACGTTGATCACGTGCCCTCCTTGTAGCCGGTCGGAGAGCGGGAACAGCATCTGCGTGAGCATGAGCACGGTGTTCGCAGTGTCGAGCCGGCGAGTGCCGAACACGTCCAAGCCGTCATTGAAGTGCGCCCGCGGGCTGGGAAACACCGGGCGCCTGCCGAGATAGGTCCACGGAGCAGTATTCGACACGATCGCGAGAAACAGATCCCGGCTGGGCGGGAGACCGGGCCGTTCCAGAGTGAGTGCGGGCTTGCGGCGATCACTTATCGAGAAGAACTGCCGGAGCGCGGCGCGTACGTACAGCGCGGGGTTGGCGCGTGAACCGGAATGACGCAACTCCTCGACGACACGCACGACCTCGGCGTCCAGGCCGAGCCCCGAGCAGAAGGTGAAATACCTCTCATCGGCCTGGCCCAGGCCGATGGTCCGATGCCGGCCGGCCCGTAGGGCGTCGAGGATCATCCGGGTCGCCTGGACCGGGTCGTTGGACAGTCCCAGGGCTCGGGCGAAGACGTTGGCACTACCGCAGGGCAGCACGGCCAGAGCGGGCAGCCCGTCGGACGGCCCCTGCGTCAGCAGGCCGTTGACGACCTCGTTGACGGTGCCGTCGCCGCCGAGCGCGACCACGACGTCGTAGCACTCATCGGCCGCACGCCGGGCGAGTTGGGTGGCGTGGTCGCGGTGCGAGGTCTCCGCGAGTTCCAGATCGAGGTCGCCGGAGAAGGTCCGGACCAGAAGATCGCGGACTCGTCGGGAGGTGGAGGTCGCCTTGGGGTTGGCGATGAGCAGGGCGCGCACGGCGCCAGAGTACCCAGAGTTCGATCTCTCGGTGACCGCCGGTTCTGATGGGCGCGATGCAGCGCAAGCGAAGCGGTAGATTTCAACCTGTGTCCTTCCGCCGCAGACCGCTCACTTTGATCATCAGCGCAGCCGTCGAGGCCATCGAGGGAGTCGTCGCGCTCGGGTTCGGTCTCTACATCGGCTGGGAGACGATCGTTGGCAAGCCGCTCGATCTGGCCAGCGCGATCGGCGTGGCCGTGCTGGCCCTCCTGGGCGGCCTGGGCATGCTGGCGGTGGCGAGAGGCCTCATGCGAGCGGAGCGGTGGGGTCGTTCCCCGGCGGTGGTGACCCAGCTCTTCGCGCTTTTCCTCGCCTGGAACATGATCCAGTCCCAGCAGCAGTGGTATGGAGTGCCGCTCGCCGTCGGTGCGATCGTCGCCCTGGTCGCCCTGCTCAGTGGCCCGACGACGGCGGCCCTCTTCGACGAGGAGTCCCACGAGGACGCCGAAAACTCGTGATGAGTTAGGCGCCCTGGGTCAATCCTCGGTGGTCAGTCCCTCACGGAGCTGGGTGAGCGTACGGGCGAGCAACCGGGAAACGTGCATCTGGGAGATGCCGAGCTCGGTGGCGATCTGCGACTGCGTCATGTTCCCGAAGAACCGCAGCAGCAGGATCTTCTTCTCTCGCGGCGGCAGCTTCTCCAGCAGTGGCTTGAGCGACTCGCGGTACTCCACACCCTCGAGTGCGTCGTCGATGATGCCCAGCGAGTCGGCGACCGCGGGAGCGTCCTCGTCGCCGGAGTCGGGTGCGTCGAGTGACACCGTGGAGTAGGCGTTCGCCGACTCCAGGCCTTCGAGCACCTCTTCCTCGGTCATCTGCAGATGAGTCGCCAGCTCGCCCACGGTCGGCGCCCGGCCGTTGCGCTGGGCAAGTTCGCTGATCGCCTTGGTGAGCGAGAGCTTCAGCTCCTGCAGCCGCCGCGGAACGCGAACGGCCCAGCCCTTGTCCCGGAAGTGCCGCTTGATCTCGCCGACGATGGTCGGAGTGGCATAGGTGGAGAACTCGACCCCGCGTTCCAGATCGAAGCGGTCGATCGACTTGATCAGACCGATCGTGGCGACCTGGATGAGGTCGTCCAGCCACTCGCCGCGGTTGCGGAACCGACGAGCGAGGTACTCCACCAGTGGCAGGTGCATCTCCACCAGCTGGTCACGGATGCGCTGCCGCTCGGGGTCGCCCTCCGGCAACTCGTGCAGGCGCTCGAACAGCCGCCGGGCACGGCTGCGGTCCGGCACCCCCGAGCGCTGCGGGCGTTCCGCGAGCTCGGCGATTTCCGTGCTCTCCGGCGGCTGGTTGTCTTCCTCCACCGTGGTCTTCTCGGTCACGGAGCCCCCGCCGTGCCCCGCCGCTTCTGCAGCACGACTGTCACCCGGTCGTCGGCACCGACCTGGGAATCCACGTCACCTGCCAGCGATGACAGGACGGTCCATGCGAAGGTGTCGCGGCTCGGCTCCAGGCCGTCCACGGTGAGCACGGAGACGGCGATGCGCATGGCGTCGCCGGTCAGCTCGAACTCGCACGTCAGGTCCGTTCCGGGCACCGCTTGGGCGAGCAGCATCGCGCAAGCCTCGTCCACGGCGATGCGAAGATCCTCGATCTCGTCGAGGGTGAAGTCCAGCCGTGCCGCCAGTCCGGCGGTGGCCGTTCTCAGCACGGACAGATATGCACTCGCGGCGGGCAGCCTCACGGTCACCACATCGCGCAGAGTCAGCTTCATACTGGCCGGCATAGCAGCGGTCTCCTCAGTCACGTCACTCCCTTTTCGGGTCAGCCCGCTGATTCGAACGTACCGCGTGGCGGGACTCTTTCGTGCGTTCGCCGCGCATGGGATCCGGACATGGTGAACCGTGACAAGGGGTGTCGTGGATCAAACCGGATCAAGAAGGGAAAAAAGTCACCTCCGGCCCAGATCACTCAGGGCGTCGCCGGTCACCCGATAGACGGTCCACTCGTCCTGAGGTTGGGCACCGAGCGACGTGTAAAAGCCGATGGCGGGTTCGTTCCAGTCGAGCACCGCCCACTCGAACCGAGCGTACCCACGCTCGTCGGCGACTCGGGCCAACTCTACCAGGAGGGCCTTTCCGTGACCGCCGCCGCGGGCCGCGGGGGTGACGTACAGGTCCTCGAGGTGGATCCCGTGCCGGCCGCGCCAGGTCGAGTAGGTGAGGAACCACAGGGCGAACCCGACGGCCTCGCCGTCGTCGTCCACGGCCATATGCGTGAAGACCGCCGGTCCCGCGCCGAAAAGGTCCCGGCGCAGGTCCTCTTCGGTAGCCACGACCTCATGGGCGGCGCGCTCGTACTCCGCGAGCTCGCGCACGAAGCGGTGGATCGCGGGGACATCCTCAGGGGTGGCAACTCGGATCATGGTTTCCAGCGTACGAGACGGGGCGCCGCTGTCAGCCATCGGAGAGAGGGCGGAGGCAACAACAGTGGGGCCGGTCCTGTGGCGGGCCGGCCCCACTGGTGTCGGCCTGCGCTCAGGCCTGCTTGGTCTCCCAGAAGATCTTGTCGATCTCCGCGATCTTGCCAAGTAGGTCGTCCGCCACCTTGACGTCGACGCTGCCCTTGGTGCCACCGCCGCCAGCGAGCTTGGTGGCCTGGTTGAACAGTTCATTCAGATGCGGGTACTTCTCGAAGTGCGGCGGCTTGAAGTAGTCCGTCCACAGCACCCAGAGGTGGTGCTTGACGAGCTCGGACCGCTCCTCCTTGATGTGAAGCGCCCGGGCGCGGAAGACCGGGTCTTCGTTGGCCGCGTACTTTTCGCAGATGGCCTTGACCGACTCGGCCTCGATGCGAGCCTGGGCAGGGTCGTACACGCCACAGGGCAAGTCGCAGTGAGCGAACACCGTGGTCTTTGGACGCAGAAGGTTTGCGAGCACCTGCATGGTCCCTTCCTTTGTATCGGATCATGCTCTCGGGAATCGACATTACTCTTGCTCCCTATCCCGTGAGCAGAGAGGTATGCGCATGCGCAGGCCGCTGATGGCCGTCGAGGTGGCGGGGGATTCCATGCTGCCCGCGCTGAGGCCCGGCGACCGGCTGCTCGTAAGGCCTGGGGCGCGCATCGGGGCGGGCGACATCGTGATCGCCCGGCACCCTCTTCAGCCCGGGAGGCTCATCGTCAAACGGGTCACACACCGGGCCGGGGACGGCTGGTGGCTGGAGAGCGACAACCAGCGGGCCTCGGGGCGTCAGGACAGCTGGGACTTCGGTGCGGTGCCCGACCGGTTCATCCTGGGCCGGGCCGTGGTGCGCTACTGGCCGTCGATCTCTGCATCCGCGTTCTCCCGGCGGCGGGTGCGGTAGGCGACACGTTGGCCCGCTCGGCACAGCGGTCCGAGCAGTAGCGCCGCGACTTGTTCGTGGTCGTGTCGAAGTAGATATTTCTGCACGACTCCGCCTGACAGATCCCGAGCCGATCGATGCCCTGATCGCTGATCTTCACCGCCAGCCCCATCGCGGCGCCCGCCGCGTACCGATCCGGCACCGAACCGCTCTCGGTGAGGTGCAGATGCCAGCGCTGCCCGTCGTGGTTGGAGATCTGCGGATGAACCGGATGCTGGATCAGCAGTGTGTTGAGCCGCTCGATCGCGTCGTCCTCATCACCGGTCGCCGCGGCCACGAAGATCGCGTACAACTCGGTGCGCAGATCGCGCATCGCCTCGAGCGTCTCACGAGTCACCCGGCCGCTCAGATGGGGCCGGATGGTGAGCAGCTCGCGCAGTGCATCGAGATCACGTAGCGAATCCTCGGCAGGGTCCTGGGTGTTCACAAGCTCGATCACCAGGTCTGCGTAAGAGGCGAGGTCCACATGCGCTCCTTACGGAATTGACCCACGTAAGAGTCATTCCCCCGTATTGAGTATTACACGGTGGAGGTTCCCGGAGCCGGTTTCGCGATGGAGCCGAGCACCAATCTTGCGGCCCTTCCCGTCTCACTCCTTACACTTTGGCTGCAGACGTATCCTGATCGCAAATATTTTCACTATCCCAGCGGCCGGGCGATCGGGGCGATTAAGGCGTGTCGCGTGGATCTCGCCCGTCGCGAGCAGGACCTGAATCTGCGGGACATGCCCTGCTCAGCAGGCTGCTGGACACGGAAAACGGCCCGCAACCCCCGGTCAGGGATGCGGGCCGCTTCCGTCGTACGTTCCGTTCCCCGGTCAGGGGACGGGCGCGGTGTTTCGATCGCCTCGCCAGACGGCGAGCGGCTGATCAGATTCGGTTGACGCCTTCCTTGCGAGCCTGTTCCGACACGGCCTTGATGACGGCAGGAGCGACGCGCTCGTCGAAGGGGCTCGGGATCACGTAGTCGGCCGTGAGATCGTCGCCGACGACGGTGGCGAGTGCCTCTGCGGCGGCGAGCTTCATGCCCTCGGTGATCGAATGCGCCCGGACGTCCAGCGCGCCGCGGAAGATGCCCGGGAACGCCAGCACGTTGTTGATCTGATTCGGGAAGTCGCTACGGCCGGTGGCGACCACGCGGGCATGCTTGCGAGCGACCTCGGGGTGGACTTCGGGGGTCGGGTTGGACAGCGCGAACACGATGGCGTCGCCGGCCATCGAGGCGATCGCCTCCTCGTTGACCGTGCTGCCGGACAGGCCGATGAACACGTTGGCGCCGCGCAGCGCCTCCTCGGTCGATCCCTTGAGACCTGACTTGTTGGAGTCTTTGGCAAGTGCCAGCTTGACCGGGTTGAGGCCGTCGCGGCCGTCGTAGATAAGGCCCTTGCTGTCGGACACCGCGATGTCGCCGATCCCCGCGTTGAGCAGGATCCTCGACACGGCGACGCCGGACGCGCCGGCGCCGGCCACGACGGCACGCAGCTCGGACAGCTCCTTGCCGATCAGCTTGGCCGCATTGCGCAGTGCGGCGAGCACCACGATGGCGGTGCCGTGCTGGTCGTCGTGGAACACCGGGATGTCCAGCGCGGCCCGCAGCCGGTCCTCGATCTCGAAGCAGCGCGGAGCGCTGATGTCCTCGAGGTTGATGCCGCCGAAGCTCGGTGCGAGCCGGATCACGGTCTCGATGATCTCTTCGGTATCGGTGGTGGCAAGGGCGATCGGCACGGAGTCGACGTTGGCGAATTCCTTGAACAGCAGCGCTTTGCCCTCCATGACGGGCATGGAGGCGGCCGGGCCGATGTCGCCCAGGCCCAGGACGGCGGTGCCGTCGGTGACGACCGCGACCACCTTGGAGGTCCAGGTGTACTCGTAGGCCAGTTCGGGGTTCTCGGCGATCGCCATGCAGACCCGTGCCACACCGGGCGTGTACGCCAGGGCCAGGTCTTCCTTGTTGCGGACGGGGATCGTCGAACGGACCTCCAACTTGCCACCCTGATGCAGGATGAACGCAGGGTCGTTCTCGTAGTCATATTTGGAAACGGGCTCAGTAGCCACAGCGACCCCAGTGAGATGTAGTGCGTCGCGGCGTGCCTTCGGCACGACTCGACATTCGGGCAGACGCCACTCGGAAACGCCGATCTAGGTGGTGGCATCAGGTGGTCGTCTCTCGACGTACGGGGGTCACCCGTTGTCCGATTGTGCCACACCTCACCTCGAGCTCCCCGCCACCGTGAAGGGTGGGAAACCAGCCCTTGACAGAATGAATCGTAGCCGAACAGCAACAGAAGGTGATGAGGCAAGCTGCTTGGAGGACCTGTTGTGCGATCGTGTCGCACCCTTAATCGAGATCCGACCAGGTGTAGGCCAAGATGGCCTGCAACCATCCGGATCTCCCCGATCCGTTCGACTACCTGAAGGGGGACGCCGTGACTTCCGGTCCTCTGCGCCGTCACGCCGTTGTGATGGGCACTGTTGTGCTGACGGGCGCCCTCGCCCTCACCGGGTGCGGTAAGACCAAGGAGAAGAGCTCGAACGCTCTCGATCGCATCAAGAAGGCAGGCAAGATCAGCATTGCCACCGATGCCTCGTATGCGCCCAACGAGTTCAAGCAGAACGGCCAGATCGTCGGCTTCGATGTCGATCTCGGCGCGGCGATCGCCAAGAAACTGGGCGTCACCCCGAATGTCCAGGATGTGACCTTCGACAACATCCTGCCCGCGATCAAGAGCGGCAAGTACGACATCAGCCTCTCCTCCTTCACTGACAACAAGGAGCGCGAGGCCAGCGTCGACTTCGTGACCTACTACTCGGCGGGCACGGGCCTGATGGTCAAGGTGGGCAACCCGCTGAAGCTCATGCCTGACGACCTGTCGCTCTGCGGTCAGAAGGTCGCGGTCGAGAAGGGCACCGTGCAGGAGGACGAGCTCAAGCCGGCCGGAGCCCGCACCAAGAAGTGCAAGGACGGCGGCAAGCCGGCTCCGCAGGCACTGTCCTTCGACAAACAGGAGCAGGCCAACCTGGCTTTGTCCAGCGGCCGGGCCAACGCGGTGCTCGCCGACTCGCCGGTCGCCGCCTACGCGGCCAAGGAGTCCGGTGGCAAGTTCACCATCTCCGGGAACGCGTATGACACCGCGCCGTACGGCATCATGATCCCCAAGAACGAGCCCGCACTGCGCGATGGGGTCCTCAAGGCCGTCAAGGACATGGTCGCCGACGGGACCTACAAGCAGATCATCGACAAGTGGGGCCTCGCGACCGGTGCGATCACCGATCCGAAGGTCAACGGAGCGACGGGCTGAGACCCCTCTCGTGACTGATATGACGACTAAGGACGCGGTACGGCCCGAAGAGATCCGGGCCGTACCTGTCCGTCACCCTGGCCGCTGGGTGGCCGGCGCGGTCATCCTCGTGCTGGCCGCCATGCTCGTCCACATGCTCGTGACCAACCCCAACCTGGAGTGGGGTACGGTCCGGCACTACTTCTTCAACCAGGGCATCCTGCACGGTCTGCTTTCGACTCTTCAGCTGACCGTGATCGCCATGGCGATGGGAATCGTCGGCGGTGTAGTGCTCGCGCTCATGCGGCTGTCGGCCAACCCGATGCTCTCGAGCGCCGCATGGCTGTACATCTGGTTCTTCCGCGGTACCCCGGTGCTGGTCCAGCTGATCTTCTGGTTCAACGTCAGGGCATTGATCGGGAGCGACCTGTCGCTCGGTATTCCCTTCGGCCCCACCTTCATCACTTTCGACACCAACTTGCTCATCACGACCTTCGTGGCCGCCATCCTGGGGCTCGGCCTCAACGAGGCCGCCTATATGTCGGAGATCGTCCGGGCCGGCATCCTGTCGGTGGACGAAGGGCAGTCGGAGGCGGCCCAGGCACTGGGTATGCGGCGTCTCATGGTGATGGGGCGCATCGTGCTGCCACAGGCGATGCGCGTGATCATCCCGCCGACCGGCAACGAGACGATCTCGATGTTGAAGACCACGTCGCTGGTCTCGACGATCTCCTACGTGGAGTTGCTCAAGGCGGGCGAGGACATCTTCAACGCCAACTACAAGACGATCCCCATCCTCTTGGTGGTCAGTTCCTGGTACCTGATCGTCACTTCGATCTTGTCTGCCGGGCAGTACTACGTTGAGCGTTACTACGCGCGCGGATCCTCGCGCGCATTGCCGCTGACCCCGTTGCAGCGACTCCGGCGGAACCTCTTCACCTTCCACGCGAAGCCGCCGACCGGGCCGTCGCCGAGTCAGCCCGTGGTTCGCCGGCCAACCGAGGGTGGTGAAGTGGATGACTGACGTGATGGTGAAGTCCGAGGCCGTGCACAAGAGCTTCGGACGGCTCGAGGTGCTCAAGGGCATCGACCTTGAGGTCAAATCCGGCGAGGTCATGTGCATCATCGGCCCCTCGGGGTCGGGCAAGTCGACCTTCCTGCGCTGCATCAACCATCTGGAGAAGATCAACGCCGGACGGCTCTCGGTCAACGGCCAGTTGGTCGGCTACCGCCAGAAGGGCGACAAGATTCACGAGCTGCGGGAGAAGGAGGTCGCTGCACAGCGCCGTGACATCGGCATGGTCTTCCAGCGGTTCAACCTCTTTCCGCACATGACGGTGCTGGCAAACGTGATGGAAGCTCCGATCAAGGTCAAGCGGGAGCCCAGACAGGCTGTACGCGAGCGGGCGCTCAAGCTGCTCGACCGTGTCGGCCTGGCGGAGAAGGCCGACAGCTACCCCTCACAGCTGTCCGGAGGGCAGCAGCAACGGGTCGCGATCGCCAGGGCGTTGGCCATGGAGCCGAAGCTCATGCTCTTCGACGAGCCGACCTCTGCGCTCGACCCGGAGCTGGTGGGCGAGGTCCTCGAGGTCATGAAGCAACTGGCGATCGACGGCATGACCATGGTCGTGGTCACGCACGAGATGGGTTTCGCCCGTGAGGTCGGCGACTCGCTGGTCTTCATGGACGACGGCGTCGTCGTCGAGAAGGGCCTGCCGCGCGAGGTGCTCGCCAACCCGCAGCACCCCCGCACCCAGGACTTCCTGTCCAAGGTTCTGTAACCGCTCGACCAGGTACGGACCGTACCCCCGCGCAGGGGGGTGCGGGCCGCCCTGCTCTAAGGTGACGGCATGTTCGCCGTCACCGCCGCACGCATCGATGCAGACGACCCATTGAACGGGCTGGAGCTCGGGGAGCATCCCGACCCGGTCGCCCGGGACGGGTGGACCACCGTCACGGTGAAGGCCACCTCGCTCAATCACCACGACCTGTGGACGCTGAAGGGTGTGGGGGTCCGTCCGGAGCAGCTTCCGCTGGTGCTCGGCTGTGATGCCGCCGGGATCGACGAGGACGGCAACGAGGTCATCGTGCACTCGGTGATCGGTGATCCCGATCGGGGTGGCGGCGACGAGACCCTGGACCCCAAGCGGTCACTGCTCTCGGAGGCCCACGACGGGACGTTCGCGCAGCGGGTGACGGTGCCCCGGCGCAACCTGGTGCCCAAGCCCCCGGAGCTGTCGTTCGAGGAGGCGTCCTGCCTGCCGACCGCCTGGCTCACGGCGTACCGGATGTTGTTCGACAAGTCGGGCATGCAGCCCGGCTCGACCATCCTGGTACAGGGAGCGGGCGGTGGGGTCGCGACCGCCCTCATCGCTCTCGGCAGCGCGGCCGGCTACCGCGTGTGGGCGACCAGCCGTAGTAAGGCCAAGCGGGAACGGGCGATCGAACTCGGCGCTACCGCGGCCTTCGAGTCAGGAGCACGGCTCCCGGAGCGGGTCGACGCCGTCATGGAGACCGTCGGTGAGGCGACCTGGGCGCACTCGGTGAAGTCGCTGCGGCCCGGCGGGCGCATCGTCGTCTCCGGAGCGACCAGTGGTCCGATGCCGCCGGCCGAGCTGACTCGGGTGTTCTTCCTGCAACTGTCGGTCGTCGGGTCGACGATGGGCACCCGCGACCAGCTGGCACGGCTCGCCCGGTTCTGTGCGACCACGGGGGTGCGCCCGGTGATCGACCGTACGCTCCCGCTGGCGCAAGCCCGCGACGGGTTCGCCGCCATGGCCGAGGGCGACCTCTTCGGGAAGATCGTTTTTACCCTTTAGGGTTCACTTTTTGGGTGGCTGGCGGAAGACCTCGGTCTTCAACCGCTCGATGGTCTCTTCCAGCAGGGCCTGGGCGGCCGCCAGCTTCTCTCGGTCGAAGTCGGCGCCCTGCGCGGCCTGCCGTACGTCATCGACGAACTGGCGCAGCGTCCGGTCCAGCTTGAGGGCGGAGACCTCCTCCTGGGAGCCGATGGCGGTCTTCCACGCGTCCTCCCAGGTGTGGCGCCACTCTTCCTTCCAGGTGCGCTTCTGCTCCTGCCAGTGCTCCTTCTGGCGCCGCCACTCCTCCTTCTGCCGCTCGGTGCTCTCCTTCCAGGCCTCCTTGGACGTTGCGAGGCCCTTGCCGCGCATGTCCTTGGCAGCCTGGGTGAGTTCCTCGCGCAGCGAACGTACGGTGTGGCGAACGTCCTCTTGGACCTCGCGGGCGAACGACTGGGCCGACGCGGAGATCTCCTCCTCGAGATCGGCGAGTTCGTCCATCCGGCGTTCCAGCTCGGCGCGGCCCTTGTCGGTGACCGAGTAGATCTTCTTGCCCTTGATCACCTCATGCGTGACCAGGCCCTCCTCCTCGAGGCGGGCCAGGCGAGGGTAGATCGTGCCCGGGGAGGGGGAGTAGACCCCGAGGAATCGGTCCTGGAGTAGCCGGATCACCTCATAGCCGTGCCGGGGGCTCTCCTCCAGCAACTTCAGCAAGTAGAGCCGGAGCCGGCCATGGCCGAACACGGGGGCCATCAATCCTCCACATGGGGTGCACCCTCGAGGGGAGCGGGGTCGGGCCTACTGAGCAGTGTGACGCTGCCCGAGACGGTGTGGACGGACAAGTGTCCCGAGCCGTCCCCCAGCGTGCCGCTAAAGCTCCTGGTCACCGGCCGTTCGAAGTGATCGAGCTCGGCGAAGGCCGTCTCGACCCGACCGGCCGTCGAGTTCAGATTGACCTGAGCCGAGGTCGACGCGGGCAGCCGCAGGGCCACCTCGCCCGACACCGTACTCACCTGGACCTGGCTGCCCTGGCCCAGCGCGATGTCGGCGGCGATCTTGCCGCTCACCGACCTGGCCGCCAGCCGGTCCACCGATCCACCGGCCAGCGCGAGGCCGCCGGAGACCGAGTTGAAGCTCACCGTGCCGTCGAGGCCCTGCGCCTCGACGCCCCCCGAGACGGTGTTCGCGTCGATCTGCCCGGTGACCCCGTCGAGGGTGACGTCACCGGAGCCGGTCTTGATGGACGTGCGGGCCGACAATCCGGTGATCACCGCGTCGGCACTCACCAGGTTGATCTGGACAGGGCAGTCGCGCGGCAGCATCACGGTCACGCTGGCACTGGTCGGCTCCTGGCGCAGCCAGCCGAGCACGCCCTCCCACACCTCATGGGAGACGGTGAGCATGCCCGCCTCGTGGCTGACCAGCAGCGGGCGGCCGATCACGTCACTGACGTGCACCGACGGCCTGTCGTCAGTGGCGAGTACGGAGATGTTCCCGGCGAAGAGGGTGGCCTTGAGCATGACCACACCATCGAAATCAAGGGTCGTTGGTTCGTCGATCGTCCAACGCGACATCGCATTCGGCCTTTCCCGCGGGTGCTGCGTGGGTAGGCGGAATTCACCCACACTTAACACGATATATCGCGTCTAGAAAAAGTCAAGATGTATCGTGTATTCCCGGCGCCGTGCGGAACGACATGGATCCATGGAACATGCCCCATAGGTCTGCCTCGTCTGGGCAGGGGCCTCGGTCCAGGCACCACTAGCCCGTTCCGGTGCTCACGGATCAGTCGTCCTCGTCGTCATCCAGCCTGGCCAGCCAGGTGGCCAGCCGCTCGACGGGCGTCTCGAACTCCGGGTTGAGGTCGACGAACTCTCGGAGCCGATCCGAGACCCAGGTGAGGGTGACCTCCTCGGCGCCGCGCCGCTCGGCAAGCTCCTCGATGCCCCGATCAGTGAAGTACATATTTCTCTCTCCAAAGACGAAACCGCCGTGATCTTGCACTTCGTGTCGACACAAAGTGCAAGATCACGGCGGTGCCCAGCGGTCAGACCTCGCCGAAGAGGCGGACGAGCATGGCCTCCTGCTCGGCCTGATGCAGCTTGGCCGAGCCCACCGCGGGAGAGGACGACGCCGGCCGGCTGACCTGGTTGAGCACCCTGCCATCGAGATGCGGGGGCAGTGCCAACCCGAAGAACGGCCAGGCACCCATGTTCTTCGGTTCGTCCTGCACCCAGATGATCTCGGCGTCCGACGGGTACTTGGCCAGCTCGGCCTTGATCTCGTCGATGGGCGGCGGGTAGAGCCGCTCGACCCGGACGACCGCCGTGTCGGGGGTTCCACCCGCGGCCAGCACGGCTTCCCGGCGGGCCACGATGTCGTAGTAGACCTTGCCCGTGGTCAACAGGATCTTCCGCACGCCGGCCGGGTCGATCGCGCTGGTGTCGGGGATCACGGGCTGGAACTGCCCCGAGATGAATTCCGACGTCGCCGAGGTCGCCGCCTTGTGCCGCAGCAGTGACTTCGGCGTGAACACGATCAGCGGCTTGCGGCGTCCCGACCGAATCTGCCACCGCAGCAGGTGGAAGTAGTTCGATGGGGACGTCGGGTAGGCGACCGTCATGTTGTCCTGGGCGCACATCTGCAGGTAACGCTCGATCCGCGCCGAGGAGTGGTCGGGCCCCTGCCCTTCGTACCCGTGCGGCAGCAGCAGGACGAGCGAGGAACGCTGGCCCCACTTCTGCTCGCCGGACGAGATGAACTCGTCCATGATCGTCTGGGCGCCGTCGGCGAAGTCGCCGAACTGGGCCTCCCAGAGCACCAGCGCGTCCGGCCGGGTGAGCGAGTAGCCGTACTCGAAGCCCATCGCGGCGAACTCGCTGAGCAGCGAGTCGTGTGCGTAGAACTTCGAGACCCCTTGACCGAACTGCCGCAGTGGGGCGTACTCCTCGCCGGTCTTACGGTCCACCAGCACCGCGTGCCGCTGGCCGAAGGTGCCACGCCGGCTGTCTTGCCCTACGAGCCGTACGGGGTGGCCGTCGATCAGCAGCGAGCCGAACGCCAGCAGTTCGCCGGTGGCCCAGTCGATCACGTCGTCCTCGATCATCTGCGCCCGGCGGGTCAGCATCGGCTGGAGCCGCGGATGCACGGTGAAGCCCTCGGGCAGATTGAGTTGGGACTCGATGATCCGCTTGACCGTCTCCTGCGGGATCGCCGAACCGGCCGCGCTGTGGTCGACAGGGATCCGCTCCTCATCGGCCGGCCGAACCACCGAGCCAGGCTCCAGTGGCTTCTTGATCGCCTCGCGGGTCTCGGTGAAGGCTCGCTCCAGCTGCTCCTGGTAGTCGCGGAGGGCCTGCTCGGCCTCCTCGACCGTGATGTCGCCTCGGCCGATCAGGGCCTCGGTGTAGAGCTTGCGGACCGAGCGCTTGGCGTCGATCAGGTCGTACATCAGCGGCTGGGTGAACGAGGGGTTGTCGGCCTCGTTGTGCCCGCGCCGCCGGTAGCAGACCAGGTCGATGACGACGT
>JAOPYO010000095.1 GCA_025964575.1 Actinomycetes bacterium | reverse complement strand
CCAGCATGGGCATGGCCACGAACTGGGGAAAACAGAGCATCGCGCTCAACCTCAAGAAACCCGAGGCGCGCGAACTCCTTGAACGCCTCATCGCTCATGCCGACGTGCTCGCTCACAACATGCGTCCGGGCGCCGCAGAGCGACTGGGCATCGGCTACGAGGAGTTGCACGCCCGCTATCCGGGGTTGATCTACTGCCACACCCGGGGCTTCGAGGACGGCCCGCGTTCCCTGCTGCCTGGCACCGACCAGACCGCCAACGCGCTGGCTGGGACCGAGTACGAGGACGGTGCCTGCCGCGTCGGCGGCCCTCCGATCTGGAGCCGGGTCAACATCGGAGACACCGGCAACGGCTTCCTGTGGGCCACCGCGGTCATCCAGGCCCTCTACCACCGAGAGCGGACCAGCCTGGGCCAGCGGGTGGGCACCGCCATCATCAACGCCTGCCTGCTCAGCACCTCCTTCGTCTACGCTCACGCCGACGGCTCCCCGGTGGCGCGGCCGCAGATCGATCTTCGGCAGCGCGGCCTGTCGGCCCTGCACGGGCTCTACCGGCTGGCTGACGGCAGCTGGGTCTGCGTCGTGGTCCTGGACGAGAGGGACTGGCCCGATCTGTGCGCGGCGCTGGAGGCCCCCGAGCTCGTCGACGATCCGCGGTTCGCCTCCGCCGGGTCGCGGCAAAAGCACGACGCGGAGCTGCGTACGGAGCTGGAACCGTTTTTCGCGCGACTTGCCGCCGAGGAGCTGCTCACGCAGTTCGACAAGCGCGGCCTGCCGTGCGAGCTGTCCTCGCAGACCTTCGCGGCCGAGCTGTTCGACGATCCGGACATCGCTCGGCGGGGCTGGATCGCCTCGGCGCAGGTGCCGGGTGTGGGGGGGCTGGAGCAGCCCGCCCGGCTGGTGGAGTTCCGAACCAATGTGCCCGGCGAGGTGAGCGGTCCCTGCCTGGCAGGCCAGCACACCAGGCAGATCCTGGCCGGACTCGGTCTGGACGAGGCCGCCGTGGCACGACTCGTCGAGGACGGGGCCGTACTGGCCACCTGACTCCGACGCTGATGCGGGGGGCGGTACGGTCCTGGCCGTACCGCCCGCTCGGCCGTCAGCTCTTGGGCGTGACGCTGGGAGTGGGGCTGGGGCTCGCGGGGGGCTTGATCGGGTTGCCCTTAAGATCGGTCTCGGTCTGGGTTCCAGGAGTGAGCAGGGTGGGGATCTCGCTGGCGAGCCACTTGCCGTCCTCGCGGGCCAGCGTGAACTGCAGGGTCGCACCGATCGAGTTCAGGATGCCCTTGGAGGTGGTCAGCTTGATGTCGGCCACCACCACGACTGTCGCCCTGCTCCGGCTGACGTCGCCGACGTAGACCTGCTGGATCTGCGGGCGCGAGACGTACTTGCCCGACTGGATCATCGTCGTGAGCGAGGACCAGTTGGGCTTGACCGTCGCTTCGGCGGTCTTGGTCAGCACGTTCTGTTGTGCCTTCAGATAGCCGCTGACGTTCTGGTAGTCATAGGTGTAGAGCGTGCTGGCCACCTGGCTCGCGCGCTGTTCCACCTGTAGCCGTTCGCCACCGCCGGAGGAGAGATGCTCCGCCACCGCGACGCCCGTGACGGCCACCAGCGCCACTGACAGGCCCGTGATCGCGGCAGTGGCCGCGCTGATTCGGATACGCCTGCGGCGTGGCGACGGCCTGTCATCCCTCTCCGCGTCCGTGTCCTCGCTCGTGTCCTCGGCGTCCGAGAGCCCGGTCTCGCCTTCGCCGTCCGCGTCAGCACCGTCCGAGACCAGCGCCTCGGCCTCCTCGGTCTCGTCGCTGGACGCCTCTTGGCTTCCGTCGCCACCGGTGGGCTCCGGCTCGGTGCCGGTCCTTGCCCCATTCACTGCCTTGGAGCCGTCGGCGCTGGGCTCGCCGGCCACCGTGCTTCTGGCCGTCCGCCGCTGCGCCGCGCGCCGCTGTACGATCTGCTGGAAAAGTTCGACCAGCTCGTCGTCGAACTCCTCGTCCGCCACCCGTTCGGGCATGTCATTCTCCTTGCTTCTCACGGTTCGGGGCGGGTTTGCTGCCGCCCTTGCGGCGGATCCTGACTCCGTCCCATGCGCCGCGCGCACGGGAACGCAGCAACAGAGGCACGGCACGGAAGCCGACGCCGAGCAGGATCACCAGCGCGACGAGCGGCGGAATCAGTGTCAGCTGGAGGAACCCGGGATCGGTGGAGCGCTCGTGCTGCGCCGCCTGCCGTCCCGAGATCGTCGAAGGTGCCGGAAGCGGCGTGGAGGTCGCCGGGCTCGCCTTGCCCTTCGTCGCCACGGCCGGTTGGGCGGAGGGCGGAATCACGACGCCGGGGCAGCTGGGGATACGCCCGACGGTGGGCAGCGGCTGCGGCGAGGTGTATTCCGGCGCCGGCTTCGGCCCGCTCAGCGTGATGACGAAATCGATGTTCAGGTTGGGCAGGCCGTTGGGGCCCTTAGGGGAGATCTCGTTGAGCACGCTCACGAGCTGCGGCGCCGTCTGCGACTGGTAGGCGAGTGAGTCCATCGCCGGTTTGGACAGGATGACCGGCAGCGCCTGGTCCA
>JAOPYO010000034.1 GCA_025964575.1 Actinomycetes bacterium | reverse complement strand
GGCCCAAGTACCTGGTCAACTATCACTCCGCGGCGGAACTGCTGCTGTACGGCGTCGGCTGGCAGACGCAGACCCCCTCTCCGGACGACCGTGTCTTTGAGGCGCTGCTCGGTAACGACGATCACTCGGCCGTGCCTGGGTACGACCCCGACATCGGGGCAGAGCTCTACACCACCAACGGCGACACCGACGGTTACGTGACCAACCGGTACGGGACACTGTCCATCACACCGGAGATGTCGACCTGCCAGACGGCCAGCAACATCGACCCGAACGACCAGTGGAAGCCCGAGGACTGCCTGAGCGTCTTCCACTTCCCGGACGACGAGAAGCTGATCCAGCAGGAGTTCGAGAAGAACCTCCCGCTGGCGATCGCCACCGCGAAGTCGGCGCAAACGCCGGACCAGCCCGTCTCGGTCGTCGGCAAGACCACGCCGGACCTGGTCATCGACTCCTTCGAGGTGTCGCATGGCCGCACGCAGCCGGTGGCGGTCGAGGCCCGTCGCTCGCTCAAGAACCTGCGCCTGCGATACAAGATCAACGGTGGCTCCGCTCATTCGGCCGGCACACGTGAATGGCGGGGCGGCGAACGCTACGGCAATGAGAACGATCTCTACTATGGCGAGTTCCGCGGCACCGTGCGCGGCACGAAGCCAGGAGACAAAGTGGAGGTCTGGTTCGCCGCGGAGAAGCAGGGCAAGCCCATCTCCAGCCAGCCGTTCACCTACACCGTGGCCGACGACATCGGCGGCGACGTGCTCGTCCTCGCGGCAGAGGACGTCACAGGCGCCAGCCCGGTACAGGGTGCCACCGAGGCCAAGTACGCCAGTGCCTACACCAAGGCGCTGACCGCGGCCGGCCGCAGCTTCGACGTGTACGACGTCGACAAGCACGGCCGCAAGGCACCCCACCACCTCGGCGTGCTCAGCCACTACAAGGCCGTGGTCTGGGAGACCGGCGACGACGTCGTCACGCGTGCCGTCGGTCAGCCGGGCGGCACGGCCGCGAAGCTCGCCGTCGATATCGAACTGAACGTTCGCGACTACCTCAACGAGGGCGGCAAGCTGCTCTACACCGGCAAGAACGCCGGGCTGACGCAGGGCGCCGACGGCGCTTACTTCTATGAGCCGGATGTCCCGGCTCAGCCGGAGTGCACCGTCCGCGCGGACCCACCCTGCCTGCCGATCCTCAACGACTTCCTGCAGTACTACCTCGGTGCCTACACCTACGTGGACGGCGGGGGCACCGGAACGGATGGGAAGGCGTACCCGGTCAAGGGCACGGGCGGTGCCTTCGCCGGCTTCCAGAGCCCGCTCAATGGCGGCGACTCGGCGAACAACCAGAACCACACCGCGTCCTTCCTGACGACGTCGAGTTTCCTGCCGACGAAGCAGTTCCCGCAGTTCAGCAGCTCCGCGCCGATCAAGTGGGACCGGCCTGGCGGCGCTCCGTTCGACCCGAAGACCGGTGACTGGTACGCCTACAGTCAGGCGGCCGACGTGTCGTACAAGAGGCTCACCCAGACGGTCGACCTGACCGGCAAGGGCAGCGGCAAGCTGACCTTCCAGACCTCGTTCGACACTGAGGCGGCCTGGGACTTCGTGTTCGTCGAGGCGCACACCGTGGGTGCCGACGACTGGACGACCCTGCCCGACGCCAACGGTCACACCAGCCAGGCGACCGGCGAAAGCTGCAACGCCGGGTGGCGCACGATCCACCCGTTCACGACCCGCTACCAGGGCGCGGACTGCACGCCCACGGGCACGACAGGGGTGTGGCACGCGGCCTCTGGCAAGTCCAACGGCTGGCAAGACTGGTCGATCGATTTGTCCGCGTACGCGGGCAAGAAGGTCGAGCTGTCGATCTCCTACGCCAGCGACTGGGGGACCCAGGGCATCGGTACGTTCATCGACGATGCCAAGGTCACCGCAGACGGCGCGACGGTCTCGGAGACCTCCTTCGAGACCGATCTCGGCGGCTGGACGGTCGCGGGCCCGCCCCCGGGATCCGGCACCGCGGCCAACGACTGGATCAGGTCGCAGAGGGCGTTCGAAGAAGGCGCAGGTGTCGCCACCAAGGACACCGTGTACGTCGGCTTCGGCGGCGAGGGGCTGACCAGTCAGGCGGCGCGGACGGACTTCGTCACAAGGGCGCTGAAGCACCTTCTCGGCTGATCCCTGAAACCCGCGACAAGGGGCCCGCCCGGTGCGAACCGGGCGGGCCCCGCCCGTCTCCTTGTATTCTGCTCCGGGCGTCCCCGGAATTAAATTCAGCGAAGCCGGGCAGTGTGATGTTTTAATTGACCTTTACTTTCGGCAAAAGGGATCTGAATCGATCGTCAATGGTCACAGTGACCTTTTCCGCCCCATTTTTGTGGCGACGATCGTCACCGGGGACGGCACCATGTGCGGACCGGACCATGAACTGACAATCATTGATCTGACCGCGCCGCCTTCGCTCGGTCCGGGTCCGCGGCACGCGCGGGTATGACGCTGGCCTACGTACGGGACCAGCGGCGTGAGGAGGGCGGCAGAACGCACAGCTGCGCCATCCACCGCTCGGGGGCCCGATCCCGTCCGTCAGATCACCCGCCAGGGGCGGACGCCGGCCTGGTCGAAGAAGGGCGAGAGCCGTTTGGCGAGTTCGGGCAGGTGGTGGCTCGGGACCTGCGGGTACAGGTGGTGCTCCAAGTGGTAGGTCAGTTCCAGGAACAGCGCGGGGACGATCCGGCCGCGCAGTGTGTGGGTGCGCGTCAGTGGTGTCCGGCCGTAGTGGCGGTGCGGCAGGTGGACGGTCAGCAGCGGGTAGACCCAGCTGCCGATGATCACCCCGATGGTGTAGACGAGCAGACCTGGGTGGGCCGGCCAGAGCACAAGTCCGGTGATGAGTGCCAGCGGAGCGGGGAGGGCTTCGGCGATCAGCCAGCCGCGGTAGGCACGGGCGTGGTTGAAGGCCCAGCACCACAGGCGCGGCAGGAAGAACGGGCCGTAGCAGATCGCGCCGAACACGCTGAGGTCGGCCGGATGGCCCTCCGGGTCGTCGGGGTGCGGAAAGAGCCTGTGATGTTGCAGGTGGGAAGCGGCATAGGCGTGTCCGCTCTCGAAGACCACCAGGCCGAGCAGGAAAAGGGCCAGGTCGGTGGTCCTGCGGCTGAGACCGAGCGTGCCGTGCACGACGTCGTGAGTGACGGTCACCACGGCGACGAAGGTGAGGAACACGATCGGCGGAGTGAGCCACCACCAGCTCTGCCATGCGGCGAGCGCGAAGGCCGCGACGCCGGCGTAGGGGCGGGCCAGCGTCAGTCGCCGCCTCGCCGCGCTGGTCTGGAGCAGGTCGCGGCCGAGCGCCGCCAGCGCCGGTGGCGGCGGTTCGGCAGAGGTACCCAGCAGCTCGCGGGTGTTTTGCTCGCTCAACGCTCAGCCCTCGTCTCCCTGGCTCGTCGCGTTGAGCGGAGTACGGCGTCGGCGACGATGCGGCTGCCGATCACGCAGGCGACCGTGCCCAGGCCGGGCCAGGTGGAGTCGCCAACCAGGTGGAAGCCGCGGACGCCGAGGCTGTGCGGGATGGCGTGCTGGTTGGTGTTGCGCAATGTCTGGCGGGTGCCGCCGACGGCACCGCCCGGGCGGAACGCGAAGCGCTGGTAGGTGAGCGGTGTGCCGGATTCCAGGATCAGCGGGTGATCGCCGAGCTGTGGGTAGACCAGCCGTGCGGCATCGATCAAACGCTCGGTTGTTTCCTTCTTCCGCACTGTGTACTCGCCCGGGTCCAGGCCATGCCAGTCGCCGAGTTCGCAGTGGGTCGAGATCATCACGGCGCGATGGCCGGCCGGCGCGCTCTCGATGTCTCCTGGCGCGGAGACCGAGACGAACATGTTGTTGCCGTCGCCAAGGGGCCGGCGGTAGTCCAGCAGTATCTGGTGATGGGTGAAGGTGTGCCCGGCGACCTCACGGTCGGGCACTCCGAGGAAGACCATGAGCGCACCGCCCTGTGCGTCGCGGTCACGATGCAGATAGCGGGCCAGCCGTGCGGCGATCTGGGGCGGTCCGAGCGCGGCGGTCGTCTGGGCGGGCAGCGCGCTGACCACCTGGGCGGCATGCACCAGGCCGCGCCGGGTGTGCACGGTGAAACCATCGGACCCGCCGGTGACCCGGGTCGCGGCACAGGCTGTACGGACGTCTCCGCCCAGTGCGCGGTAGTGCGCGGTGAAGCGGCGCCAGAAGCCGCCCATGCCGCCGCGAGCCCGGGTGAGCCCTGCGCCGCGGATGGTCGCCCCGAGCGCAGCGTTGATCAGCGGCGCCTGATCCACGCCGCTGTGCACGGTGTCCTCGATGAGCATCGACAGCAGCCCGACCAGGGCTGCGTCATCACGCAGTCCGTGGCGACGCAGCAGATCGCCGAGGGTGGAGTACAGGTGGCGGGCCAGCGGCAGGTTGCGCGGACCCAAGGCTCGCACGTTGTAGACGAGATCCGCCGGCCGGCGTAGCGGGAGCCGGACACCGGCTTGACTGGCCGCCCAGAAGACCTCGGCGATGGTGTCGAAGTCGGTCCAGAAGGCGCGGTGGGAGGGGGAGTCGCCGAGGGTTCTGAGTCGTTCCGGGTGCCAGTCGGCGGCGTCGCGGTAGAGCGTGACCTGCCGGTCGGGAAGCCAGGCCTGGTAGCCGGGTAGGGGTTCGGCGTCGAGCACCGGCATGCCGATGCTGGTGAGCAGTTCGTCACCGACCCCGCCTGTCTGAAAATCGACGAGGGTGGTTGCGCCGACGTCGAAGGAGAAGCCTCGTCTGCGGTAGTAGCCGGCGCAGCCGCCGAGGTGGCCGTGGGCTTCGAGGACGACGGTGCGTAGTCCGCGGGCCTGGAGACGGGCAGCGGTGGCCATCCCGGACATGCCGCCGCCCAGGACGGCCACATCACAGTGGACGGGGTAGCCGCGCTTCCTGGGGATCGGCGGCGTTGGTTCAGCTGTTCTCATCGAGGCGTCTCCCTGTGGTGCTCAGCGCATCGTCACCCAGAACAAGTTGAACACGTTCAACCTCCCTCGACCAGCCAGCGCTGTCAAGAGCGCATCCACCCGCCTGCCACTCCGCCAGAAATCATTGCAACACTCACCTCGCCCGGCGGCATGTCTGAGAGTGCGCGCATCATGTCGTTCCGGCCACGCGTGGTCAGTGACCGCGGTCGGGTGGATGTGTCGGTGTCCGCCGCTACAGTCGGCGAGGCACTGACCTTCTGAAGGGGAGACCACATGACCGAGCCCGACGCGATGATGGTCAAGATCGGCCAAGGTATCGAGCTGGGTCAGAGCGGCGACCGAGAAGCCGCTCGCCGGCTGTTCTCCGATCTGTGGGAGGAGATCGGCGCGACCGGCGACCCCATGCACCGCTGCGCTCTCGCTCACTCGATGGCCGATGTCCAAGACGACGTGCACGAGGAACTGCTCTGGGACCTGCGAGCCTTGGAGGCAGCCGACCTGATCAGCGATGAACGGGCGCGGCACGCAGGCGCCACCAGTCCCGTGAGCGGCTTCTATCCGTCCTTGCACCTCAATCTGGGCGACGCCTATCGCCGACTCGGCGACCTCGATCGTGCGCGCGGCCACCTCGAGCGTGGACACGCTGCCGTTGGTGCACTCGGTGATGACGGGTACGGACAGATGATCAAGCAAGGGCTGGACCGGCTTGCCGCCCGGTTGTCGACGACCTGACAACTCGGCGCCATGCGAACACGTCGCCAGCCACGTGACCACTATGCGTGAATCATCGGATTCGTCAGATTGCGTCCGACAGCGACGCCCGAGGACACGGCAAGAGCGCTAAGCAGTAGGTCACGCCGCTTCTAGTTCTTGTGACGCCGACGGCACCGTTGAAGATGTTGTCCCGCATTGACCTCATCCGGCCAACGCTCCTTTCCCCGAACGTTTTCAGGGATGTGCGATGCAGAGTGAGCTGAGGGTGGCTCGTGTCGAGCGTCTGAGTTCATCGAGGCCGCACGGGTGAAGGGCACGCGATGACAGCGGGTTCGACCGCAGTGGCCACGGCCGGACCGGCAGCACCGGGACGGAACATCTTCGGGCGATTGCGGCTGATGCTCCTTCTGGCCGTCGCACTCACCCTCGTGTTCTGGCTGGTGGCGACCGTCCTGCTTCTGGTGAACCGTGCGACGGTCCTATCTGTTCGGGACGGGACAGCCCCGGCGTACCTGGGTGCGCTCACCGCCCACGCGGCCTTGTCGGACGCGGACCGCGCGGCCTGGCGGAGCTTCCGCTCAGGCGAGGCTCAGCTGATCGGGCCGGGGCACCTCCTCCTCCTCCTCCTCCTCCTCCTCCTACTGCTGCTGGTGGTGGGTTGGGCTGGACGGGGCCGACCGTCGCTTCCGGGCAATGAGTGCCTCGGTGGTCGGGCTACCGAAGGCTGCACGGGTTGTCGGATCGTGAGGTTGTGGCGGGAGCGGCTGGGCCGCTCCCGCCACACATGTCGCTCCGCGTGCCGTCGATGTGACAGATCGTTGGTCCGGCGTCAGTCCCACCTGGTCCCGGCAGGTACCCGGAAGGTGGTGTTGATGCGGTTGAAGAAGTTGGTGATCGCCACCATCAGCACCAGGGCCCCGAGCTGCCGCTCGTCGTAGTGCCTCGCGGCCTCGGCCCAGATCTCGTCGGTGACCGCGCCGGGCCGGTCGGAGAGCCGGGTCGCGGCCTCGGTGAGCGCCAGCGCGGCCCGCTCGGCATCGTCGAAGAGCGGGTTCTCGTACCAGGCGGCGAGGGTGAGCAGCTTCTCGGGGCTGACACCGGCCTTGGTCGCGCTCGTGGCGCCGGCGTCGACACAGGCGCTGCAGCCGTTGATCTGGCTCGCGCGCAGATGCACCAGCTCAAGCGTCTGACGCGGTACGCCTCCGGCGTACACCTCCTTGAAAAGATGCTGGACGCCTGGCGTGATGTCGGGTTGGCTGGTCGCGTTCTGGATGCGTGCGGTCATCTCTCCTCCAGGGAGCGGGTCGTTGGATCGGTGGACGGCACTACGACGTCCGGCCGCGGCGGAAGGTAACGCCGGCCCGGGAGTTACCTCACCGGCGCGCGATGCGTCCTGGTAGTGACACCGCCGTACGCCAAGGAGAACCGTGACCGAAGAGGAAGAGCTTGCCGCGGAGTTCGAGACCCAGCGTTCCTATCTGCACGCGATTGCGTTCCGCATGCTCGGCTCGCACGCCGACGCGGACGACGCCGTCCAAGAGGCGTGGCTGCGGCTTGCGCGGACCGGTGGCGGTGGCATCGAGGAACTGCGCGGCTGGCTCACCACGGTGACCAGCCGGATCTGCCTGGACGCGCTCCGCAGGCGCGGGGTCCGGGGCGAGCAGCCGCTCGAACTCGACGTCGGCACGCTCCCGCGGGAGGCGATTGGGGACTCCCGGATCGATCCCGAGGAGGAGGCCGTGCTCGCCGACTCCGTCGGCCTCGCGCTGTACGTCGTCATGGACGCCCTCACCCCGGCGGAACGGGTGTCGTTCGTGCTCCACGACGTCTTCGAGGTCCCGTTCGACGCGGTCGGGGCCATCCTCGGCCGGAGCACTGCGGCCACCAAGATGCTCGCCAGCCGTGCCCGGGGGCGGCTGCGATCAGGCACACCTACGGCCGATGCCCATGCCGCGGCCCGGGACGTCGTCGACGCGTTCTTGGCGGCGGCCGGCAGGGGCGACGTCGCCGGACTGCTGACCGTGCTCGCACCCGAGGTCGAGCTGCGGGCACAGGGTCCCGAGGGGACCGTCGTCGTCCGCGGCGCGGGCGAGGTCGCGGCCCAGGCGACGAGGTTCGCGCGCCCGGACGCGCTGGCGCATCCGGTGCTCGTGGACGGCGTCCCGGGCGTTCTCATTACCGTTGGCGGACGGCCGGTCACGGTCATGGCCTTCACGGTCGCGGACGGTGTCGTCACCGCGATCCGCGGGCTGACCGCCCCAGCCCGGCTGGGCCAGGTCGTCCCCTCGTGGGTCGCATGACCGTGCGTGACAGCCGCAGTGGTTGGCCGCCCGTTTCCGCAGGTCACTGAAGATGTTCGTGCAGCCGGATGGTGGTCACGGCAACCCCGTGCGCAGTGACCCGAGCCCACCTGGCGCCGGTGGCCTGGACCTCGATCAGGGCCCCTTTAAGGTCGTGCCGGTGCGCCATCATCGCGTTCTCGTCGCGGTGGACGACTTCGGTGACGGTTACCCCGCCCGTGGCGTACGGGTCGCGCTTCCCGAGCCCCGCCCGTACCGACCCTGAACACCGAAACCGTCCTGGTCATCGACAAACACAGGCAGGGTCACGCGGTGGCCGCTGCTGCCCATCCCGGTGCTGGCAACCCGGTACCGGCAGAAAGCCCGACGTGAACCCACGACCGACGACAACCAGTCATGACGAGCCCGCTTCTACTTCTCGGTAGGCCTCGTCGTATCCATCGCTGTAGCCTGCGTCATAGCACTTATTGCCAGCCTGACACGGCTTGAATGACTGTATGTTTGCCGTATTCGGAGCGTTTACCGCGATCACATTTGCGGATCTGGGGCCGATCGATGCCTGGGAGGCCTCGGCCGGCAAGAAAGTGAGAGCGGTCAAGAGTACAAGACCGAGCAGCAGCAAACGGCGCGCGCCATACATGGCGTCTCCTCTCTATACCAGGCCCACCTGCGGCGATCGATCGATGAACGGTGGCCGTCCCGGCTGCCGGATGAAGACATATCCGGCTTGTTGTCGATTTCCACATAAATCGACAACAAGCCTTGCGTCAACACTGCCTACGCCAAATCGCCTAAAAAGCTCTAAACACGTAGACCAATTTGAACCCTCTGACCCGGATCCGCGAGTAGCGGGTGTGAGCGTTTCCGCCGGTCTATGCGTGTCCGCCCACGGTGACGGTGCCGATGGTCAGCTGGGGTTTGCCTTCGAGGATCTGCCCGACGCGTTCCGCACCACTTGGTCGTGCAGCCCGTCCTGGTCGCCGACAGATTCGATCTCGCCGGAGCGAGATTGGGCCTGGCTGGAGGCGAGGCCTTGCTCAAGTTGCGCCCCCTGACCGCCAATGGTGATCTTGATACGTACTGGCGGTTCCATCTCGACCGCGAGCACCACCGCGTCCACCAAGCCCGCCACCAGATGTCACATCAGTTGCCGACCGAGACGGCGTGGTGAACGGAGGCCGGGTCGGCGGCGGCGTCGAGCATCGCGGCCGCGAGGTCGCCCCGGGT
>JAOPYO010000030.1 GCA_025964575.1 Actinomycetes bacterium | reverse complement strand
GCCAGCGCCCGCCCCACCTGGCCCCCGCCATCCACGGGACCGCTGAGGCGCTTCCGTTCGATGACGACGCCGTGGACGCGGCTATGGCGATGGTCACCGTTCACCAATGGCCGGATCCTGTGGCCGGGTTGCGGGAGATGCGGCGGGTGGCTCGCGGCCCGGTACTGGTGCTGACGTTCGACCCGGCCGAGCTGGGCCGGCTTTGGCTCACCGACTACGCCCCGGAACTGCGGCAGGTCGACGCCCGCCGTTGCCCCTCCATCCAGACCATCACCACCGCACTCGGCCACGGGACCGAGGTCCGCACAGTTCCCATCCCGATCGACTGCCTCGACGGCTTCACCGAAGCCTTCTACGCCCGGCCCGAGTCCCTGCTGGACCCGGCCGTCCGGCGGGCCCAGTCCACGTGGAGCTTCCTCGCGCCGGGCGTGGAAGAGCGCGCCGTCCGGGCCCTGGCCGCCGACCTCGCCTCAGGAGCCTGGGACGAACGCTATGGTTCCCACCGCACCCAGCCCGAGTTCGAGGGTGCCGTACGGCTCATCATCAGCCACTGACTTCACGGGCGTGCGTACAAGGAACCGGCTCGGCACCCCGCCATCTGGCGGGTCATGTCCGCCAGGCGGCGCCTGCCATTCGCAGCTCACAGGAGTCAACATGGTGACAACGGTCACAGCACAGTAACTTCGACCAGGAGAACCGATGACGACCCTCACCCCACAGCCCATCCCTGTCGGTCCACCGCCTCCGTTCGACCCCGAGTTGGCCGCTGCTCTCGAGATCGTTGGAGCGCAGATACCGCCGTCGGTGACGGCGGAGATGCTCCCCGCCATGCGAGAAGGCACGGCCCTGATGGCGATCTCGGACGAGGACCTGCGCCGCGGCGGGACGTTCGAGGTTCAGGAACTGTCGGTGCCCGGCCCGCTCGGCGCACCAGAGATCTCCCTGCTCGTATGCCGGCCCGCTGGGGCTCGCGCGCCCTTGGCGGCGATCTACCATACGCATGGCGGTGGCATGGTCCTCGGCAACAACCGCGTGGGCATACAGGACATGCTCGACTGGGCGCAGGAGTTGCAGCTCGTCGTCGTTTCCGTGGAGTACCGCCTCGCCCCCGATCACCCCCACCCCGCTCCGGTGGAGGACTGCTACGCGGGGCTGATATGGACGGCCGACCATGCCGCCGAGCTGGGCATTGATCCAGAGCGGATCATCATCGCGGGCGGCAGCGCGGGCGGTGGCCTGGCCGCGGCGGTGGCCCTGCTCGCCCGTGACCGTGGCGGCCCGGCGCTGGCCGGCCAGATGCTCATGTGTCCGATGATCGACGATCGCAACGACACCCCCTCCAGCCTGCAGATGGCCGGGCGGGGCGTATGGGACCGCACCTCCAACGACACGGGCTGGACGGCGCTTCTCGGGGCCGAGCGCGGCGGCCCCGATGTCTCCCCCTACGCCGCGCCGGCCCGAGCCGGTGACGTGTCCGGGCTCCCGCCCGCGTTCATCGATGTCGGCTCCGCGGAGACCTTCCGGGACGAGGACGTCACCTACGCCACCCGCATCTGGCAGGCCGGTGGTCGAGCCGAGCTCCACGTGTGGCCAGGGGGCTTCCACGGATTCGACCTCATGGCCCCGCAGGCCGCGATCTCACAAGACGCCAAGGCAGCCCGGGTGCGCTGGCTTCGCCGGCTTCTGGGGGCATGATCCAGGGCTCGGCGACCTGGCGGGGTCGCCGAGCCGTGTGGATCTGGTCACCTGCCACCCGAGCAGTCACAATGAGCCGATGAAGGAGCTCGTCGGCAGGCTCGCGGCGCTCGACCCTGACGCGGGCGCCGCGATCCAGGTGATCGCGTACTTCGACCGTCTCGTCGAAGAGCGCGCGGGCCTGGAGGCCATCGTGCGCGGGGCCGCTGTCCTGGCCGACTGCCCTGCCCGCCTCGTGGACGACGGGCGCCGGGTGCACATAGAGGTCGAGGCCAACGGGCGACGACGAGACGACGTGACGCCCACCGATCCGGCGTGGCTGAGCTTCCCCGCCGTCCCCGGCGGGCTTCAGACCCTCTGGTTGGAGCGCCCCGGACCGGCTGGTCCGGTCGAGGCGATGGTGCTCGAGCGCGCCGCGGCGGCCGCCCGCGCCGTCCTCGAACGGACCAGAGGCAGGACGTCGGAGGACCACGGAAGCGCCCACGATCCGGCCTCGGTCGAGGTGGTGCTCGACGCATCGGCACCGGAAGAGGTCCGCCTCCAGGCAGCCCGCCGACTTGGTCTGGACCGCGCGACCCTGGCGCGAGCGGTGGCACTGGAGGACAGCCCGGCGCGGGTCGAGGCCGTTGTGAAACCCGAGGCGGCGACTTCACAGGTCGGCGGCCGGCGCGCCGGCATCGGCCCAGCGGTGCCGGTGCTGGACCTGCCCTCGTCCTGGGCAGCGGCCCGGGTGGCGCTGCGCCTGACCGCCGAGGGCACCGCACAGGACCCAGGTCCAAGGGTCGTGCACGCCGACCAGATGGGCGGACTCGCCGTCCTCGCCGCCGCGGTCGGTCCCGGAACCGAACCAGTGCCCGACGTCCGCGCCCTGGAGCGCGCCGGAGCAACCGCGCCCTGGATGCTCGCAACGCTCGAAGCCGTCGCCTCGAACCCGAGCCTGCGCGCCGCCGCAACAGCACTCACGATGCACCATTCCACGCTGCAAGATCGCCTCGTCCACGCAGAGCACCTCCTCGGCTGGTCCGTCCACGACCCGCACGGACGCCTCCGCCTGCAACTCGCGCTCACCCTGCGCCGCCTGCACCGCCACAGGCCCTCATCGCCCGCAACCCACTCTCAAGCCGGATCTTCGACGGAACCCGCCTCGTCATCGTCGCCCTCGACGAACCGGACCTGAACTTCCAGCTCGGCATCGCCTGGTACCCAAGACCGAGACCCGCCACCAAGCCGTCGCCGACGTCATCACGACACTGCCAGGGCTCGCATTGAGTAGCAGGCCAGGGCGTCGGCCTATCTGGCGAAGCGTGCGATCGCGGTCATGGTCGGTCGCAGACCAGCCCGAAGTACCAGTGGCCGGTGGACCGGGCCTCGCCCAGCGGAATCGCGATCGTCCGCAACGTCATCTACATGGCGGCGCTGCGCGGCGAGCGGCTCTGGCGGATCCCGATTAACGGTGACACCGAGAGCGTGCACTGCGTCGGCGTACTACGTCGGAGCCTACGGACGGCTTCGCACCGTCACCAAGGTCCCCGGCGCGGACCAGCTCTGGGCTGTCCACCACCAACTGCGACAACAACGGCGGCGCGGCCAACGGCTCGGACAAGATCTTCCGGGTCTCGATCAGCTGAGGTCAGCCCGACGTGGGGCCCGACATACTGGATCTGATCGCCGGACCCGGTACACCGGTTCGGATGGACCAGCCGCGCGATGGCACTGGCGGACAGGTCACGATGGGCGGCAGACGAGAGGAGAACCGCGGGTGGAAGATCGACATGTGACGCTCTCGGAACTGGACAAGGCGACCGAGCGGCTGGTCGCGACCGTGGGGAAGCTGACCGACGAGGATCTTCGGGCGCCGTCGCGGCTGCCGGGCTGGAGCCGCGGTCACGTGATCGCCCATCTGGCACGCAACGCGGACTCGGTGTGGAACCTGCTGGAGTGGGCGCGGTGCGGGGTCGAAGTCTCGCAGTACCCGAGCAACGAGGTGCGTGAAGCGGGCGTCATCGCGAGCGCCGGACGGCCGGCCGCCGAACTCCGCGAGGAGCTCGAGCTCTCCGCCACGCGCTTCGCCATCCAGGCTCGTACCCTTCCCGAACCGGCGTGGCAGGTGACGGTACGGGCGCGCGCCGGCTGGGGACATCCCGCCTGGTACACGCTGAACCGGCGGTGGCGTGAGGTGGAGGCCCACCACGCCGACCTGGACGCCGGGTACACCTACGCCGGCTGGTCGCCCGCCTACGTCCGCTGGGAACTGGGCGACACCCTCGCTGCGCTGAAACTGGACGGCGGTTTGGCCGCCGGGCGGTTGCGCGCCACCGACCTGGACCACGACGTGATTCTCGGCGACGGCCCGGAGATCAGCGGTACGGGGCACGAGCTGCTCGGCTGGCTCACCGGGCGCAGCGACGGATCGGGGCTCGGCGCCGTACAGGCCCTGCCCGCCCCGCCGACCTGGCCGTTGTCCCCGCCCGACTGGAGAAGTCTGTGAGCCACATCGGAGCCGTCCAACTCGGCGGGAGCGGAGCGGCGGTGTTCAGGCCCAGATGGCGCAGGCCAGGCCGTCGCTGAATCGCTGAGGTGGGTCGGGCAGGGTACGTGCTTCTCCTCGGGCGACTCGTCGGGCGGTCCAGGCGGCGACCGCTGCGTCCAAGACGTCGTCGACTCCCGCCGCCGCGCCGGCTTCGCCCAGGTCTCCGGCGAGAATGATTCCTTCGCCGGCGAGCAGTTCGCTACGCCGGTGCGCCCCGGACCATGTGGACTTGCGTACGTTCAGGTGGCTGCCGGCCAGCATCGCGAAGCTGACCTCGGGATGGATCTCGACGACTCGATGCCGTGTTTGCCGAACCCATTGATCGACCTGCCGGAGCTTGGGCCTGAGAGCGAAGGCCTGGCGAGAGACTCCTTCGTTGGCCAGTCGCCGGTTTGCTTCGGCGGCCGCCAGATAGTCGCCGGCCTCGAAGGCCGCGCGAACCGGGGTGATGAATACCGAAGCCCACCGTGGCCCGGCTGCCTCCCGTGCGAGCACGTCTGCCTGCCGGCGGCCGGTGTCGGGTAGCCCTATCGGGATGTCGATGGCCACCACATCGATCGATCCCTCGTTCTCGGCCTCCGCGACAAGATCGGCGATGTCGCCCGCATGGTAGGGAGTCAGCGCACTGTCCGACAGGGCGATCCCAACCCAACCGGTCTTGCACGCGTCGACGCCCAGGACCCGCAGACTGCTCATAACCCCAGGTTCGGTCATTTCGGCGAGCGAACTCAGCTTTTAGCGAGTGCCATTTGGCGCGGAAGATCGCTGAGAGCGTCCGATCCTGCCGCGGTGTGGCTTCCTGCCGTTCCCAAGATGGCTGGTCGCGGAGCCACCGCAGCGCGGACCTCGGCTCGAGGGCCGGCAGAGGCGGCGCCCGGGCGCTGGCCAGGCGCGGTGTACGGCTCGTGCCCGAGGACCGGGGGCTGTTCCTCCGCCAGGGCCACCTCGCCGCAACGGGAGCAGCCACCGGGTCGGCGCAGCCCGACCGAGTCAACGGATGGACCAGCCATGACCGGGTCTTCGGTGCTTTCGCCAGAACTGCTCGGCGGCGTCGCCGCGTCCGCCGCGTACCAGCTTCACGAGTCAGGATCTGCACGAGTTCGCAGTGGATATGCTGGGCGCGCACGGAGTCCCCGGCCGCAAGGATCCGCATGCCGTTCAGCGCGGCCGGTGGGTATGGGGGTTCCTGCGGGCCCGGGCGTCGACGATCGGAGCGGGCACATCCGAGATCCAGCGCAACACGATGACCGAGCAGATCCTCGGGCTGCCGCGCGACGCCGGGATGCCTCCCCGGTGAGCCTGACACAGCCGGAGGTCGAGACGGTCCCGACCGTGCTCGACCTGCTCACGCTGGAGGAACTGGACCGGGACCTCTACCGGGCCACCACGGTGCTGGACGAGCCGTTCCCGCTCTACGGCGGCCAGGTGGCCGCGCAGGCGCTGCTGGCCGCGGGGCGCACCGTGCCTCCGGACCGGGTGCCACACTCCCTGCACGGCTACTACCTGCGCGGTGGCGACGCCGGCCGGCCGACCATCTTCCGGGTCGACCGGGACCGGGACGGCAGGTCCTTCTCGGCTCGGCGGGTCGTCGCGGTGCAGGGCGGCGAGGTCATCTTCAACATGTCCGCCTCCTTTCAGGCACCCGGACCGGGACTCGACCGTCAGGTGCACCCGGCCCCCGAGGTGCCGGCGCCCGAGGAACTCGACCCGAGCTGGATGCCGAGGCTGCTGTCGATGGAGAGCCGGGCGACGCCGCAGCCCTATACCGGGGTGGAGTGGCCCACCCGGTTCTGGTCGCGGTGCGTGGCGGACCTGCCCGACGACGACCTCGTGCACGCCTGTGTGCTGACCTATCTGTCCGATATCTCCAGCGGGCTCGTGGCCATGCACGAGGGCACCACGCACTCCGGCGCGAGCCTCGACCACGCGGTGTGGTTCCACCGCCGGGCCCGGCTCAACGAGTGGGTGCTGATGGACCTGGCCCCGCACACGGTCGCGGCCGGTCGCGGGTGGTACACCGGAACGGTCCACGACAGGGACGGTGCGCTCGTCGCCAGCCTCACCCAGGAGGCGCTGTTCCGGTCGGGGCAGTGACCTGCTCGACCGGCACGACAGGCGGCTCAGCGCCGTGCTCCTCGCGGACGCGCCGGCGCAGGAGTCGGTGCTCCGCTCTTCGTGACCGGGAGAGCAGGAATATAACTGATCCTAAATCAATGGATTTTGCCGCACGGGGCGTCCGTCCGCCAGCACCGTCCGGATGAGGGCCGGGTCCGGCGCGGCCAGCGCGGCGGCGAGCGGAACGTGCAGCAGGATGAGGTCGGCGTCCGCTCCGACGCGTACCCGCCGTGCCGGGCCGCCGGGGTCCCCTGGTGGCGCCAGATAGGCGGCGACGGCCTGACCGGGGGTGAGGCGCTCGCCCGGACCGGCCACCCGGCCCGCGGGGGTGCGGCGGTGCACAGCCGCATTGATCACCGCCCAGGGGTCGAGCGGCCCATACGGGGCATCGCTGGACAGTGCGAGGGGAATCCCGGCCGCGGTGAGGCTGGCGCACCGGTAGAGGTCGGAGTGCTCGATGCCGGGTATGTCCCGGAGGTAGTCGTCGCCCCGATGCGCCAGGAAGCCGGGCTGGGTGACCACCCGCAGCCGCAGCCGGGCGAGTTCAGGGACGAGCTCCGCTGGAACCAGGGCCGCGTGCTCGATCCGGTCGCCGGGCAGGACACCCGCGTCGTCGAGGGCGGCGAGCAGGATGACCAGCGCTTCGCGGGTGACGCAGTGTGCCGCGATCGCGCGGCCGGTGGCGTGTACGGTGCGGATCCGATGGGTGAGGTCGGGCAGCGAGGGCAACGCGGAATCGGCGAGCACGATCTTGTAGGGGCCGATGCCGAGCCGGGGAACATCGCCGGGTGGAGCGGTGTCCAGGGGCGCGCCGAGCAGGTGCACCCGCTGGGGCAGCGCGCCGTCGCGCACGGCGTCGGCGATCGCCTCGACGGTGCCGGCGTCAAGGTCGGGCGTGGCGTCGGTGACGGCGGTGATGCCCAGGCGGGCGAGGCGGGTACCGATCGCGTCGAGGTCGGGCGGCGGCGGCGGGGGCAGGCGCGTGCGCAGCCAGGCGTCGGCGCGCCACAGCCGGCCGGTGGGAGTCCCGTCGCCGGTCCGTTCGATGCCGGGGTGGTCGGCCGAGGCCAACCCCACCGCGGACACGGCTGCGGTGTTGAGCATCCAGAGCGCGCCGCTGCGGTGCTCGACGCGCACCGGACGGTCCGGGCACATCCGGTCCAGGACGGCGGCATCAAGATCACCGGCGACGGTCTCGAAGTAGCCGACCCCGCGGATCCAGCCGTGCCGGTCCGGCCCGGCGGTGGCGAGCGCGGCGCCGAGACCGGCGCGGTCGGTCACCGCGGGTGGGCCGCAGTGGATGGAACGGGCCTGGGCGGCGAGGGCGAACAGATGAAGGTGATGGTCACAGAGCCCAGGGAGCAGGGCACCGCCATGGCAGTCGTGCTCGGCCTCACCGGCCCGGCGGGTCAGGGAACCGGCGATCTCGGTGACCCGGCCGCCCGCGATGCGGACATCGGCGCGGGTGCGGCCGTCGAGTTCGGCGTCGCGCAGCAGCAGGCCCGTCATGGCACCGGGATCCGCAGCTCGCGCAGCACCTGCGCCGTGTGCTCGCCGCTGTGGGCCGCCCGCCCGGTGACCTGCCGCCGTTGCGGTACGGCGACGGGAACGGGGCCGTACGGCGTGTCGACGACCCAGCCGCCGTCCAGCAACCGAGCGGCCGGGGCGCTCACCGGGGTCTCGGCGGCGGCGTCCAGGGTCGCGGCGACGACCTCGGACATCGCGACGTCCCAGAGCACGCCCGTGCCGTCGGCGGGTGCGGTCATGGCCAGGATCGCGGCGGTGAGTCCGGTGAGCGGGTCGGCGATCGCGTCGCCGCAGAACAGCGGCGTGCCGTCGGTGTCGTGGGCGACCAGCCCGCTCGCGGCGGCGACGTCGTCGCCGAACCCGATCCGGTCCGCCCTGCGCCCGTAGGCGGTGATCGACACCCAGACGGCGCCGGCCGCCGCGACGGCCTCGGCGTCGAGTCCCCAGCGGGCCAGGGCTCGCGGCCGGGACGCCTCGATGACGATGTCGGCCGCCTCCACGAGAGCCGCCAGCGCGCGTCGGCCCCCGGGGGTGCCGGGATCGAGCACGACTGAGCGGTGACCGGCGTGCAGCAACCGGTAGAACTCACTATTTCCCTGGCGGGCGCCGTCCGGGCGATAAGGGGTTTCCACCTTGATGACCCGGGCGCCCGCCAGGCCGAGCAGGTGTGCGCAGAGCGGACCGGCCCACAGCGCGCTGAAGTCGACCACCAGCAGCCCGTCCACCTCCCGGGTCGCCGGCGGCACCGGCAGCGCCGGGGGACCGACCGGGCGGTGGACCGGCCCGGCGGCGACTCCCAGCAGTACGGCGCGTTCGGTGAACTCGGCGCCGGTGTGCTCACTCAGCCAGCCGGTGACCGCCGGCCATGGATCGTCACCGATGTCGCCGCCGACGAGGGCACCGAACAGCGCCGGGTCGTCGGGCCTGGCGCAGGAGACCGCCGCCCAGCCGTCGGCGGTCGGCAGCAGCCGGCAGGATCCCCCGGCCGAGACCGCTCCCCGCCGCCGGTGGCCGGTGAACGCGGCGCGCTCCGACAGCAACCGGGCTCCGTCCAGCTCGACCGGATGCCGGCCACCGCAGGTCAGTGCGGCGAGCCGGGCCGACAACTCCCTGGCCACGGCGGCGGCACGACCGGGCGGTACCAGCGGCGGCCCGTCCGCCCGCCCGGTGAGGGCGACGACCCCGCTGTCGGCCCAGGCGTCCAGCGGATCTGGGGCCGTCACGGCCGCCGGACCCGAGACACAGTGCTGTGTGTTGCCGGCGGGAGCGTCGATCGGCACGCTTTGACGATACACCGGCAGATCAAACGATCAGGCTGCCGACCAGCTGATACGCGGTTGCGGGCATTGAGGGAGCCCCATGACAACCCGGCTGAGCCCGCATCGGTGAGGCGGCCGCCTCCCGCGCCCTCGGCCGGTCAGCTCGCAGAAGAGGACGGCCACGGCGGATCCGGCGATGCCATATGGTGCGCTGTATTGCTGGTGCGGCGTCGGTCAGGCACGGTCAGCCTTGTAGCCGCCGACCAGCCGACACGTGGTCAGGGCTGATGAGTGAAAACCTTGGGGACGCCGGCCAGGGAGATGCTTGTGGCGCGCATTCAGGAGCACCAATGGTCGACCCTCTGTGCATAACGGTCGCCGAGCTGGCGGGCGGTGCCCTGCCCGACCCGCCGCTCGACGCGACCGGACAGGTACGCGTGCCGCTGCTCGCCGTGAACCTCGACGATCACATCGACGCGGCGACACTGAAGCGGGCGCTGGCATACACCCATTCCGGTGACCGATTGCTGGTCGGCGTCGCGGGAAACGCGACCGGGCCACTGCCTCCGCACACCGAGGCGCTGGCGCGGGCGCTGGATCTGACCCTGGTCGGCCCGTCCGCGGTGGTCGGGCGCGAAGGCGTCACGGTCGCCGACCCGGAACGGCACCTCGCGACCTTGCACGCGGCGGTGCTGCGGAACCCGCAGGCCTCGGTGGTCCTGGGCGGCGTGCTCCGGATGACGGAGTCGCTGCCGGTGCCCGCCGCGCTGGACGCCGAGTCCCTGGCCTACTCGACGCTGCTCGGCGGCACCGAGTTCCATCGCTGGCTGACGGCCCGTGGCCCGCGGCCCGAGCCCCCGCTGGTCGACGACCCGGTGCTGATCGACCGTCGCGGAGACCACCTGCTGATCACGCTGAACCGGCCGGAGCGGCGCAACGCCTACGGCCGCCAGGTCCGTGACGCCCTGGTCGAAGCGCTGCGGCTCGCGCTGCTGGACCACACCATCGACCGGGTCGTGCTCGACGGCGCGGGACCGTCCTTCTGCTCCGGCGGCGACCTGGACGAGTTCGGCACCACCCCTGACCTCACGACCGCGCACCTGGTGCGCACCCGCGCCGGCGCGGGCAGGCTGGTGCACGACCTCGCCGGCCGGATCCAGGTCCGCGTGCACGGCAGCTGTGTCGGCGCCGGCATCGAACTCCCCGCCTTCGCCGGGACCCTGGTCGCCGACCCGGGGACCACCTTCCGGCTGCCCGAACTGGGCATGGGACTGATCCCCGGAGCGGGCGGCACCGTCAGCATCCCCCGGCGGATCGGCCGCTGGCGGACCCTGTATCTCGCCCTGACCGGTGCGACCGTCGACGCGCCGACGGCTCTGGGCTGGGGGCTGATCGACGAGGTGACGCCGTACGGACAGTGGACCGGACGGCCGCCGGACTGAATCAGACCGCCGTGCTACCGGGTTGCGGGCTAGTGCTCCGGCCTTCAGGCCGGGGGTGAAGGCCCGCGCGGGAGGGCCGGTAGGCCTGAGCGTGCCCTAACCGGGCCGGTTCTGCTGCTCGATGTACTGGCGGAGGACGCTGATCGGCGCGCCGCCGACGGACCCGGCGAAGTAGGACCCGGACCACAGTTTGTTCGCCCGGTAGTAGTGGCGGGCCAGGTTGGGGAATTCCTGGCGCATCCGCCTGGACGAGACGCCTTTGAGGCTGTTGACCAGTTTCGACAGCGCAACCTTGGGTGGGAAGTTCACCAGCAGGTGCACATGCTCGCTCTCGCCGTTGAACTCGGCCAGTTCGACTTCGAAGTCGGCGCACACACCGCGCATGATCTCCTCCAGGCGGGTCAGGTGAGCGTCGGTGAATACCTGGTGCCGGTACTTCGTCACGAAAACCAAGTGTGCGTGCAGAACAAATACGCAGTGTCTGCCGGTTCTGATGTTCCCGTGTTCTGTCGTAGACCATTGGTAGGTTCATGGTGTGCAGCTCCGATACAACGTCCGCCTCTACCCGTCGCCGGGTCAGCGCCAGTCGCTGGCGAGGACGTTCGGGTGCGCGCGGGTGGTGTTCAACGACGGGCTGCGGATGCGGACCGAAGCCCACGAGAACAAGCTCCCGTACATCTCGGACGGGGACCTGTCGAAGGCGCTGATCACCGAGGCGAAGAAGACAC
>JAOPYO010000014.1 GCA_025964575.1 Actinomycetes bacterium | reverse complement strand
GAGATGTCCAGGGTGAAGCGGGTGGCCTTCTCGAAGGTGCGGATGCCGCGCTCGCACAGCACGATGTCGAGGTTGCCGCGCTGAGCGATGTACTCGGCGGACATCAGCCATTCCTCGATGGTGCCGCTCAGGCCGCGCTTGAGCATCACCGGCTTGCCGGCCTCACCGGCCGCCTGAAGCAGCGCGAAGTTCTGCGAGTTGCGGCTGCCGATCTGCAGCATGTCCGCGTACGAGGCGACCAGCTCGACGTCGCGGGCATCCACGACCTCGGTGACGATCGGCAGCCCGGTCTCGGTCCGCACATCAGCGAGGATCTTCAGTCCGGCCTCACCCAGCCCTTGGAACGCGTACGGCGAGGTACGCGGCTTGAACGCACCGCCGCGCAGCAGCGTCGCACCCGCGGCCTGCGCCATCTGCGCCGCTGCCAGCGTCTGCTCCGGAGTCTCCACCGCACACGGGCCGGCGATGAGGGTCATCGTGTCGGGGCCGATCGGAACGCCGCCGACCCGCACGACGGAGCGGTCCGGGTGGTTCTCCCGGCTGATCAGCTTGTAGGGCACCGAGATCCGCACGACGTCGCGCACACCCCGCATACTGCGCAGGTTGAGCGAGCCGAACTGCTGGACGTCGCCCACCAGCCCGACGATGGTGCGGTTCACACCGCGGCTGACGAACGCGTCTCCGCCCGCCGTCCCGACCAGCGAGACGACGGCGTCGATATCCGATTCGGTGGCCTCCGGGCCCATCACAACGACCATTTCCTCTGTCTCCTCAATCCCAGCGGGGCTCTCTGAACATGCAGAAAGCCCCGGGCCAGTCCGGCCCGGGGCTCTCGTGTGTGGTCTGTCAGTGCAGCGTTCGACTGACCATCACCCGATGTCCGGGCTGGCCATACCAAAAGGAGTAAACGACGCTGCGCACGTAACACAGAATACACACCGTCCCGGGGGCCTCGGCCGGGAGGGGCCGAATATGGCTCACCCCGCCGAGATGGCAGTATGGCCGGGTCATGACAGATCCAGGGACCGAGTTCGAGAAGCCGCTGCCGCCGGGACAGTACGTCCCCCGTGGCTGGCCCGTCCTGCACTACGGCCCGGTGCCCAAGTTCCGTCCTAAGGACTGGGACTTCCGCGTGTACGGTGCCACCGCGGGGGACCAGCAGTATCGATGGAGCTGGGACGAGTTCGAGCGCCTGCCCACGGAGAAGGCCATCGCCGACTTCCACTGCGTCACCAAGTTCACCATCCCGGACAACCTCTGGGAGGGCATCACCGGCGCCGCCTTCGTGGAACTGGCCCCGCCCCATCCCGACGTCACCCACGTGATGGTCTGGGCGGAGTACGGCTACAGCGCCAACCTCCGGATGGCGGACTTCCTGGCCGACGGCACGATGCTCGCCACACATCACAACGGGGAGCGCCTCACCCCCGACCACGGCTACCCGGTCCGGCTGGTCGTGCCGCACCTGTACGCCTGGAAGAGCGTCAAATGGGCGCGGGCCGTGGAGTACCTCGTCCAGGACCGGCGCGGGTTCTGGGAGGAGCGTGGCTACCACAACACGGCCGACCCCTGGCGTGAGCAGCGCTACTCCTACCAGGAAGAGGACGGCGAGTCCCCCTCATAGGGAAGCGCGAAAGGCCTGCGCTGCTGGCCGCCGGCCTCAGCACCGCCACGATCGCCGAGGTGCTGCCCTGCATGGTCGAGGACGGCGAAAGCCTGGCGCCCACCCGGGGCCGCCCGGCATGAGCCGGAGCGCTGGACACTGCTCACCGACTCGCCGAACTTACCAACTTGGTGTGTCCGATTGATTACTATCTGTTATCGTGTTCTGTCATGGTCTGGCGAAGAACACGGCGGCGTGAATTCGGCTCGCTCGCCGACGAGGCCACCTTCGGGACCCTGCACACCATCTCGCTGGCGTCACCCTCCCTGCGATCTGGTCTGACCAGGGACTCCGCCCGCAAGGCGGCCCGGCATCTGCGGGCGTTGCTCGGCGCCGAAGCCGTGGCGCTGACCGATGCGGAGCAGCTGCTCGGCTGGGACGGCGGCGGCTCCGAGCACGCCGAGGGCGCGCTGGGCCACGTACATCCGGTGCTGAAGTCAGGGCGGCCGCGGGTGGTGGCGCCAGACCTGGTGGCCTGCGGCGATCCTGTCTGCCGGGTCCGGGTGGGTATGGTCGCCCCGCTCACCATCGAAGGACGGGTGGTGGGGGCGCTGGCGGCCTACGGCCCATCCGCCTGCCCCACCCGGATACGGGCGCTGGGCGAGGTGGCCCGCTGGGTGTCCGGCCAGCTGGAGCTGGCCGAGCTCGACTCCGCCCGGGCCCGGCTGATCGAGGCCGAGATGCGTGCGCTGCGCGCGCAGATCTCCCCGCATTTCGTCTACAATTCGCTGACGACCATCGCGTCGTTCGTGCGTACGGATCCGGAACGTGCCCGGGAACTACTGCTCGACTTCGCCGACTTCGCCCGCTACTCCTTCCGTAACCCGCGTGAGTTCACCACGCTCGCCGAGGAACTGCGGTCCATCGACCGGTATCTGCTTCTGGAGCGGGCCCGGTTCGGTGAGCGCCTTCGCTTCACTGTGGAGATCGCCCCCGAGGTGCTGCCCGTGGCCGTGCCCTTCCTCTCCCTGCAGCCGCTCGTGGAGAACGCGATCCGGCATGGAATGGCGGCCAGCCGGCAGTCGTTCCACGTCCGGATCGTCGCCCGCGACGCCGGCACCGAGACCGCCATCAGCATCGAGGACGACGGCGTCGGGATGGATCCGGAGCGGTTGCGGGCGGTGCTGGCCGGGGACACCGGGCCCAACGCCGGTATCGGGCTGGCCAACGTCGACGAGCGGATGCGGCAGGTCTACGGCGATGAGTTCGGCCTGATCGTGGAGACCGGCCAGGGCGCCGGCACCAAGGTGAGCCTGCGGGTGCCGAAATGCCGACCTGGGGCCTTTCCGGACTGACCCTGAGAGGGGTCTCCGAAAACAATTATCGGCTACATAGTGAAATCGATTGCGCACTTAGTGTAATCAAGGGCATGGTCGGCACATGCTTCATGTACTTGCAGTCGACGATGAGATCCCCGCGCTGGAAGAGTTGGCCTACCTTCTGCGTGAGGATCCTCGGATCGAGCACGTGATAGCCGCCAGCGAGGCGGCGCAGGCACTGCGGAACCTGAGCCGCATGCTGGTCGCCGGGCAGCGTCTCGACGCCATCTTCCTCGACATCCGAATGCCCGGGCTGGACGGCCTCGACTTCAGCCGGCTCCTCATGGAATTCGCAAGCCCGCCGCTCGTGGTGTTCGTGACCGCACACGACGACTGTGCCGTCTCGGCGTACGAACTGGGGGCCCTGGACTATCTCCTTAAACCCGTACGGCCGCAGCGCCTGGCAGAGGCCGTGCGGCGGGTGCAGGTGGCCGTCAGCCGGAAGGACGGGGAACTGCCTCCGGACGAGTCGGAGGTGGACGAGGTGATCCCGGTCGAGCTGGGCGGCCGCACCCGTCTCGTCATGCGGTCCACTGTGCTGTACGTCGAGGCGCACGGTGACTACGTACGACTGCACACCAGCGAGGGCGGCTACCTGATCCGGATGCCGCTGGTCGTACTGGCCAGGCGATGGGAGGCGGCCGGCTTCATCCGGATCCACCGCAGCACCCTGGTCGCCGCCGCGCACATCACCGAACTGCGCTTCGACGGTGGCCGGGCGACCGTGCAGGTGGGCGAGGAGCTGCTGCCGGTGAGCCGGCGCCATACCCGGGAGGTGCGGGACCTGCTCGTCCGCCGGTTCCGGTTCGACCCGCGTCCACGCCCGGACTCCCCGCTGCCCCAGACCTCCCGTCCGCAGCCTCTGCCCCCGGAGTCGTCCTCCCCGGAGGTGTCCTCCTCGGGTCCTTCGCTCGCGGGTCCGTCGCTCGCGGGTCCGTCGTTCGCGGGTCCGTCGTTCGCGGGTCCGCCATTCTCGGAGACACAGTGAGCGACCCGCGGCGGGTGCTGGTGACCAGCCCGCGGACGCAGGCTCCCCAGGTCGTACGGCCCTGGCCGGTGGTGCAGGACATCGACGAGCAGACC